>DNTK01000164.1 GCA_003508755.1 Bacteroidales bacterium
TCACTCGCTCTACTCGCCGGACTTAGCTCCTTTCGGCTGAATGTGATTACTCATACTCACTGGACCTTAAAAGCATTATGGCAACACCCGCTCACTCTTATGTTTCGCAACAGTACATAACAACGTGTAAAGCTCATGCCTTTGAATACACTAAAATTTATCTATCTT
This sequence comes from Bacteroidales bacterium, assembly GCA_003508755.1. Taxonomy (GTDB): domain Bacteria; phylum Bacteroidota; class Bacteroidia; order Bacteroidales; family UBA10428; genus UBA10428. The sequence continues at coordinate 169 of DNTK01000164.1, forward strand.
TAAATTATATAAATTTTGTGTAACTCACTCGCACCGGAAAACGGCACGAGCCTTACACGAGCACGTTGTGCGCAAGCTGAAAAAAATCGTAACTAAATGAAAAACAGCACGATTGACATTAATGAATCTACTATAAAAAATTATGTAGAATCGCTACGACCTGAAAGTCTTGAAATTCGAGAACAAGTAGATATTGGATATTCTTATGATGGAAAAGTTGTAATATTATTTGAAATAAGACCAGATTGGAACGATGCAAAAAAGAAACAACAGATTGACTTTGCAAAAATCCGATACTATAAGTCACGAAAAGAATGGAATCTATATTGGCTGCGAGCAAGTGGAAAATGGGAGATTTACGAACCATTTCCCGAATCTACTTATTTAGATAAAATAATAGAAATAATAAAAGAAGATAAACACGGTTGTTTCTTTGGATAATATAAAACAACATATCATAAAACAAATAGCGCAAGAATTAGATTGCGGATTTGACTGCTACTACAATTCTAAAACTGACGAAATTGTTGCAATTCCGAGTTTCGCGCAATTTTCGGACGAGGAAGATTTTAAAGAGGTATTTAGTGAGAGTTTAGAAAAAGTAGAAAAGCATAAAACGGATTTTATAAAACTTGAGACTTTAGAAAGTTTTGAGTCGTTTAAAATTATGGAATCTTTTGTTGAGCAGTTATCTGACCAAAATCTAAAGTCTGAATTGGAAAATATTTTAGCGAATAAAAAGCCGTTTAAGAATTTTAAGCATAAAGTCGACCATTCTGAATTTAGACAAATTTGGTTTGAATTTAAAATAAGTGCGTTAGAAAAAATAGTAGAAAATCAATTAGATAGTGGAAAAGCCAGCGCACAACAATGTGTATAATTCATTGCTAGTTATAGCCTACTTACGATCCCGCACGTGCGGGACTCGCGGACTTTCTATCTGTGATTTATTTGCTAACTTTAGTGCTGAAACACGCAACGAAATCATACACAAACGCGTTGTGCGTAATGCCAAAACTCTGCATTTCATTAAAAATCTTGCTAAACTGACAATAAAAATGCCAATATGTCACAAATCCAATAAAACTTAATTGATTTTGTCATAAATAAGGTATTGGAACGATTTGTGACACTTCATATTCAAGGATTGAGAGTTGGGACAAGACTGATAGGTACGTTTTATGTAAAGTGCACATTAGTGTTCCACGCGCAGACTTCGGCTGACGTGTGAAGAGAGATTCCAATCTTGCAAATCTTTATCAATGTTATTACAAGTTGCATTGAGAGGAATGCGAGATGAACTGTCTTAGTTTCTATTTCTGCCGATACTGTCATAAGTGATGGTGTTAGTAAAGATACAAACTCTATTCTATCAATGAGTGGCGTTGCCCATAGCGAAAGCGAAAAGCAACTTCAGGATTGTATCTATCGATAAGTAAGCCACGACCAACCTCAGTCCTTTTTTATATCCACAACCGACTATGAATGATGATTGGCTTAAGTTTAAAAAGTATCCTCATATTGGAAAGCCGCTAACCAGTAAAAGAGATAGAAGTTGGTTAAAAGCTTACATTAAAAATCCTGAGAATATCGCTAATCATAAGTTCGTCCCACTTTTGCACAGAACTTTAAGTCAGAGAAAATACAGACCTCTTGAAAATGCGCCAAAAAACAGCAGTGGTAAAAGGCAAAGAACAGTAAGTGATAAAAAAGAGCGTCACATCTACTTTCCATCACATTTGGATTCCATTATTTATAGCTATTACAGTCATATTCTAACAAAAGCTTACGAAGATTATTTAGAAAACAAGCCATATGGTTCTGTTGCTGTTGCTTACAGAAAAATACCTATTGGAAATGGTAAAAGTGGGAATAAATCCAATATCGAATTTGCATTTGAATCGTTTGAATTTATAGAAAATAATAAACATCGAAAGCTATCAATAATAGTGGCTGATGTAACTTCATTTTTTGACAATTTAGACCATAGAATTCTACATAGTCAATGGAAACTTGTGTTGAATACAAACAATCTACCAGATGACCATTATACAATATTCAAAAATTTGGTAGATAATAAATACGTAAATGAGAACGAATTATTTAAAAGGTTTCAACATAAATTAATAATAGAAAGGTTCTTGCCGAATGATACTTCACAGAAAGTTCTCAAGCGTAAAAAAGTGAGTAAAATTTATAATATGCGACACGAAAATGTAGTCGCCTTCTGTGATAAAGACGAGTTCTTCGAAGAAGCCACTGACTTAATTAGAACCGATAAACCATACAAAAAGGATATTCGTCAAAAACTCAATAAAAAAGAAAAGAAAGGAATTCCCCAAGGCACACCTATTAGTGCAACTCTCGCAAATATTTATATGTTAGATTTTGACGAACGAGTTCATTCAGAAACAACATCGAGAAACGCATATTACCAAAGATATAGTGACGATTTAATAATCATTTGCGACCAAGAGGATGAAGAGTATTTTTATGACCTTATCCGTAAAGAAATAGAAGTCGAAGCAAATCTTGACATTCAACCAAAAAAGACAAATACCTATAGATATGAATTAGACACAAATTCTGATTTTAAAGGTGGTTTGATGAAAAATGGAAAATTAAACTCTAATAAACAATTGGAGTATTTAGGGTTTATGTATGACGGATTAAAAATTCGAGTTAAGACAGCAGGTTTTTCAAAATTCTACAGAACAATGAAAAGGTCATTTAGGCGTGGGGCACATTTTGCAAAAAAGGCACATATTCCATCTGACGCACTTTTTGAAACAAGGTTATATAAGAGATTTACTCATTTAGGTTCCCAAAGACGTATGAAATGGTTGCCAGATGAGAACAGTCCAACAGGTTACAGTCCTTCCAAACAATTCGATTGGGGAAACTTCATCAGTTATCTGAATAAAGCTAATCACGTTATGAAAGAAATAAATGGGGACGACACAATAATTAGGCAATACCGAAAAGTTTGGAATAAATTTCACAGGGTGAAAAAAGCAACCTACGAAGAGATCCTAAGTGAGATAAAATAAGCACTACGCACAACAACGTATATAAAAAATAGCGGCAGGTGGGTAAGAAGATGAAAAATCTTATATTAAAAAACAACATCCTAATCGGAAAATAACGTAGCACTAAAACCGCTACTTTTCAAATACAAAACCGTTGTGTGTCATTTACACTCAAACCTATGAAAAGTATTTTGACCTTACTTTTTTTAATCAGTCTTACTATTTCTTGTGGACAAAATGAACAAGAAAAAATTATTGGAAAATGGAAAATCGTTTCAGTAAATAGCGGAGACTTTTACCTGAACACTAAAACAGATTCGATTTCTATTTCAAAAGAGTTTAAAAAAGCGTTTAACGATTCTTTGGCTTTGGACAATGTTATTAATGTTGCAAAAATGACTTATAAGAATAATGTAATGGATTTCAATGATAGCGGTGTTTTTAACCAAATGATTGACAACGAATTGAAAATGTATGGTACTTACGAAATAAAACCATCGATTGAAAAAATAAATGTGTTGTTAAAAGACGAAGTGAATTGGGAAATGGACTATGAATTAGTCGAAAATCAACTAAAACTGACCACAACACTTTATGGAAAAAAATCCGAATTAGTACTTGAACGTGTTAAAAAATAAAAACGCCACACAACAATGGCTATA
>DNTK01000606.1 GCA_003508755.1 Bacteroidales bacterium
CCGCATAGAAAACATAAAAATAAAAAGATACGTTTTACTGATCGGGGAACCATTGCTCCACCAGGTGCAAAAAGTATCGACCATATTAAGGATAAGTGCGTAGCCTGCCATTTGTGTGTATCGGTGTGCCCAACCAAGGTATTGCAACCTGGATTTCTCGATTATGGTTTTACTGGGATGAATGTGCCAAAGATGGATTATGGTGTTAATTTTTGCAACTACGAATGCACCAAATGTATCGAAGTCTGCCCTACTGGTGCTCTGCTGCCCCTTTCAAAGGAGGAGAAGAAGCTTACGCAAATTGGTAAAGTGCAATTGCGTATGCCTCATTGCATTGTAGAGTCGGAATCGACAGCCTGCGGTTCATGTTCGGAGCACTGTCCTACACAAGCCGTAAGAATGGTACCCTATTATAATGGCTTACCTGCTCCCGAGATCGATCCTGATATTTGTATTGGTTGCGGGGCATGTGAGTATGCCTGTCCGGTTACCGATCCACATCCGGCAATATTTGTTGCCAGCAACGAAGTTCATGTATTAGCAGCTGCCCCCGAAGAGGAACAAGTAGAATTTGAGGAAGCAGAAGAATTTCCTTTTTAATTATTTTTGCAAAAGAGTTAAGGGAATGGAGTGGTTTTCAGGTATACATTTCTTAAAAACTGTTGCCTATGCCTGCTTCTCATTTTAATTCAATATATCAAATTATCTATTGGAGAATATGCTTAATGGGTAAAAATAAGGCGCCGTTTTTCTAGTTAAAGCCTATGAGCTTAGTAAAATCTTCTTGAGTATGATACTAATAAAGAATATAAAGGCTTATACCCCACAATTTATCGAAAGGTGTGATATATTAATAGGAGGGGAGAAAGTGCTGAGTATTTCACAAGAAATAAACATAGATCCTAATCTGCTGGAAAAAATTATTGATGGCAATGATCTGGTTGCAACACCAGGTTTAATTGATGGTCATGTGCATATATCTGGTGCTGGTGGTGAGGGTGGACCGTCAAGCCGGACCGCCGAATTGCCTGTTGAACGCCTGATAGAAGCCGGCGTGACATCTGTTGTGGGATGCCTGGGTACGGATGGATTTTCCCGTTCACCTAAGGAGGTGCTCATGAAGGTTAAGGCTATCAGAGAGAAAGGATTATCGGCATGGATGTACACAGGGGCTTACCAGGTGCCAACCCCGACAATAACTGGCGAGGTTGGAACAGATTTAGCCTTGATCGATGAAATAATTGGCACAGGAGAGATTGCTATTAGTGATCATCGCTCCTCGGTGCCTACAACGCAGGAACTAATCAGACTTGCTGAGCATACCCGGGTAGGGGCAATGCTGGGTGGTAAGGGAGGAATGATTAATTTTCATATGGGCGATGCAAAGGATCCGTTTAAACCAATTCATGAAATTGTCAGGAACAGTGAGCTATCCTATAAACAATTTTTACCTACCCATTGTAACCGAAACGATTACATTTTCAAAGACAGTCTCCAATATGGCAGAGAAGGATACATAGATTTAACAGCCAGCAGCTACCCCTATTTTCCTGATATCGAAGTAAAACCATCAAAAGCCATTAAACAGCTAATTGATTCAGGTGTACCCATTGAGCATATCAGTATGACTTCGGATGCGAATGGATCGCTGCCCTTATTTGATGAGAAAGGAGATTTAGTAAGAATCGAAATCGGGTTACCAAAAAGCCTTCTGAACGAAACTATCGAGGCAATAACGGAAGAGGGATTGCCACCTGATTTGGCTTTCATGCCTGTTACGGCAAATCCTTCCAGGATTTTAGGACTTAAAAATAAAGGAGAACTAAAACAGGGATATGATGCCGATATAGTGCTTTTTGATGCCAACTGGAAAATAAATTCGGTGATTGCACGCGGAAAGTTTGTTCGATAATAACATACAGTGATTTGGAAAATACAGCAGATTAAGTAATTTTAATTCGCGATGTAGAGAAAGGATATCAATTGGAAAATTACAGCGATAATATATTGTTACTCCGGTTAAGGGATGGAGATTCTGAGGCGTTTAGCAGAGTTTGGGATAAATATAAGCATCGGGTATATTCTTTTGCATCGAGGTACTTAGATAGTCATGAGGATCGCCTGGATGCGGTGCAGCTTACTTTCGTTAAGTTATGGGAAACGCGCGAGCGGATTCGTACCGACTTATCGTTTAATAATTACATTTATACCATTGTTAAGAATACTATTTTTCACGATAAACAAAAAAAAGTTAATCACAGGGCATACCTGGAATACCTGAAAGAATTTAAGCAATCGACTCAAAATACAGAAGAAACCGTACTATTTGACGATTGCAACGAGCATTTTAGGACAGCTGTAAGTCACCTTGCAAAACAGCGACGAAAAATATTCTTGCTCAGATGGGAACGAGGGCTCTCCTATAAAGAGATTGCCGAACGACTTGAGCTGTCAGTAAAAACGGTAGAAACACACCTTCGGTTGGCTACCCGACAGTTAAAGGAAGAAATGTCTGATTTCCTGTAATTTTTAGGAAAGTTAAGGGGATTTATTAATTTGAGGGTATATTAATTGTAACAAAGCTATTGGAAATAAAACAATGACAAACAAAAAAGGCGATAGAAAAAGAACTGTTAAAGAGGAAGTTATAGAGAGCATGGGATCTCCCGAAGGAGAAGATATGTTGTGGATGCAGTGGGAAGAAACACGTCGTGAGCTGAAAACAACCGAAAAAGAGCTCGATAAAGCCTGGAATAATGTGCAACATAAAGTGAATAAACCAAAAGATCTATCATACACCAGGAAGATTTTAAGAATTGCAGCAATTTTAGCCGGATTAATAATGGGTGGAACAGCTCTACTTTTTATCTCACAAAATACCCCTGACGACCAAATGGTTGCTGTTGAGACTCCCAAAGGTGTAAGATCAGAATTTCTGCTGCCTGATGGCACAAAGGTTTGGCTAAATAGCAATTCTAAGCTTAGCTACCCAAAAAGTTTTAGCAATACTATTCGCGAAATTAAACTTTCAGGTGAGGCCTATTTTGATGTATATCACAATCCCGGAAAACCCTTTGTTGTGAAAACAACAGCTGCCAGCATTACTGCTTTGGGCACACAGTTTTATGTTTCGGATTATGCAGAGAATTCCTCCTTGCATGCCGGGTTAATTGAGGGCGTTATTCGTATTCAAAATACCGAGAATGAATTACTGATAAAAGAACCAACAGCTGTTAAGTTAAATAAAACTACGAATACCATAACAACCGGCTCAACACCGGTTGATGAGTATTATGCATGGAAAGATGGTTTGCTGGTGCTTGACAATGTTACACTTGGAAACCTAATTAATAGGCTTGAAAATTGGTACAATATTACTATTGATTATTCCAAAGAATATAAAAGCAGTTATGGTTTAACCCTGAAGGTTAAAGAAGAATCCTTCGAGGAGATTAGTACGGTTCTGGAGCAAATTGCACCTTTCAGGATTCAAAAAACAGGTGAAAGAGCTTTTCAGCTTACGGTTATTTAGAAACTACCTACCTTTTCTGTTTAATTCGTCATGTTTTCCCGTTTGTTTTGTGCATTACTTATTATTTGTAAGTCGCAGACAAACAATCCATTGCGTCTCCATTAATTATGATTAGTTTATTTTTAGTAATTATCTTCTTTTTCAATGACTTAGGATTTTCGAATTAAGAAATAATTTAGTACTTTTTCCCTGTAATTAATAGTGAACATTTGCTATGATAGTTTCAGAGGGAGTCGTAAATTTTTCAATCCAGCTAAAAAGGGGAAATACTTACTAGAATGAAATGCCATGCTTTCCTGATTTTAGGAGTTTTGGCGTTTTTTGCTGCAACAGTATATGATATCCTAGAGCTAGATTTTATAATAAATATGGC
>DNTK01000446.1 GCA_003508755.1 Bacteroidales bacterium
GTGGAGTGATCTACTCAAACACAGTTGCTGATTTGAGACTTTTAGGATTGGCAAAAGAAACAGCTGACCGTGAGAACTTAATTGTAGATAGAGGCCTGGTACTTAATGATGAAGGAGAATTGGTGCCAAATACAACAGCTGTTGATCCAGAGGAATGGTGGAATAACCAAGACAATATTGAGGAATCAAATACTTTTGAAAACACATGGTTGAAATTACGAGAAGCCAGAATACAATATAGATTACCAAAATCTATAGTTAATAAAACCCCATTTGGTGCAATCAATGTTGCAGCTGAGGGAAGGAACTTATTCCTACTTTATTCAAAAGTTCCACATATCGATCCGGAACAAAATGTTTTTGGTGCTAGCGATGCTGGTGGAGGAATTGAAGCGGGCGGACTTCCGGCCACAAGAAGTTACGGATTTAACATCTCTCTAACATTTTAATGATTAAGAAATGAGAAACTTACTTTTATATTCTACGATATTAATCACCTCAGTGTTTATATTTTCATCATGTGAGGATGATTTTCTGGATGTCAATACAAACCCAAATGCAGCAGTTGTAGCAGATGCCAATCTGTTGTTTACGGGTGCTATAGTTGAGCAAATCAATAACAGAACTCAATACTTACAACAATATGGGTGCTATTATTCTCAGCACTATTACAGTGGCAATGATAGTGGTTTTCTTACGGACTGGGAAAGATATAGACAACAAGCTACTTTAATAAGTATCTGGTCTAATAACTTTTGGAATAGTTTTACCAATATTCAATCATTAAAGCTTGCAGAAGAGGAGGCCCTTAGGACTAATTTTTTAAATACAGCGGCACAAGCAAAAATTCTTCAGGCTGAGATTTATTTAGAACTAAGTCTTCTACATGAAAGTATACCTTTCGCTGAAGCAAATACTGTTGGAATTACTGATCCTAGATTTGATTCACAGGAAGATATTTTCAATGGAATTATTGATATGCTTGATTCAGCTATAACCTTAATTGATGTTAATACTGGAGGTCAGGTTCAAGGAGGTGATTTACTCTATGGAGGAAATATGACCCGATGGTTAAAGTTTGCCAACTCATTCAAATTTAAAATGTTAATGATGAAGGCAAATTCTGATCCTTCAGCAGCTGATGAATTAGCACAATTTATGGCTACCAACCCTTTGCTATTTGAGAGCAATGTGGATGATGCAAAAGTTAACTTCTCTGACGATGTTGGAAATCAAAATCCAGGTTGGAAACTTTTCACTGAATTTGGAGCATGGAATTTTCAGGATGAGACCGGTGATGGAGTTGAGAAAGATGGTTTAGGATTTTCATTTTATTTAAGCCCGATTTCAAAAAGCATACTGGAGAACTATAATCAGGTAGACCCAAGATTGTCACTAATATTTCGCAGACAAGGAGATAATACAGAATACATAACCATCGAATTGAATGATGCTTCGAATACAGATGTTGCATATGTTGATGAAAATGTTTATCAAGCTATTTATCCCGATTATTTCATGACCTACAGTGACTTAGAATTGTTAAGGGCTGAGGCAATTACCAAGGGATATATTTCAGGAGATGCTCAAATTGCGTACGAAAATGGCACTAGGGCTAGTTTAGAGAGGTATAATGAACTCGGTAGAATAAGAAATGTAGGGCAAACAGATATTGAAGCATACATTAATAGTTTACCCAATCTCAGTAGTCCTTTCAATACGCCAAATGCTAATACTGCACTTGAGCATATTTATTTGCAACAATATGCAGATAGTTATTTAAGGGGCTTACATGCTTGGACAAACTGGAGAAGGACAAAGTACCCTGATTTAACACCTCATCCTGAGGGCACCATTGGTGGAATTATAAGAAGATGGCCATATGACACTGATGAGCCTGCAATTAATTCTAATTTTCCAGAAAGTGTTCCATTGTTAGGTGATCCAATGTGGTTTGAAAACTAAATAGAGATAAAAAGATGAAATATATAAAATACATATTATTAACATTGTTTATTCCAATCATAAGTTGTGATTATGAAGATGAAAGATTGGATTTTTTGAGCGATGAAGAGAACAGGCCCTCCGAATACTACGCCTGGTCAAATGCAGATACAGCAAGTGCTGTAGAAGGTAATGGGGTTACAATTAGATTGTCAAGTATCTGGACCCTTTCAACTGATGATACTTCGGTTGAGATTGAACTTTCTGGTGATGCAGTATCGGAAATTGGGACTGATATTACAATAACAAACGCTACTACCGTTGCAGGTGGGGATCCGGGAAATATTAATGATATTACAATAAATGATAATGTAATATCGGCAACCATTAATAACCGAGATACACTTACATCTGTACCATTAGATTTATTAATCTCTGTTGAAGAAGACGGTGTAACTGACGGTGATAAGGTATTGGTTTTTACAATAACTAGTGTTAGTAGAGATGGAAGCTCCTTAGGAGCAGGAGATAATAACGGGGAAAGAGTAACAAAGGTTGTAAACATTGTTGATGCTGATTGTCCTTCAGATTTGAGTGGGACATATACATCTGGCAATAGTTGTTTTTCTACGGACTCATCTAATCCTGATATTGTTGAAACCGCTAATAATGGTATTTATAATATAGATGATTTCACTGGTGGATTTTATGCGTTTGCAGGTGCGCCAGAGGTTCCGGCAGTCTTAAAGGATGCTTGTGGAAACTTAAGTATTGATGATTTTGTTGCCTTTGGTGTTTTGGAATTTGTTAATATGACAGGAACAGATAATGGTGATGGAACTTTAACAATAACATGGACAGAGGCAAGTGGTTTTGGTAACGGTGGCACACCAGTTACATGTACAACAACATTAATTTTACAGTAAACTTTGTTTAGAGGAGGGTAACTCCCTCCTCTATTTTTAAAATTATATTATGAAAAAGGCATTTGGTTTAATCTTTATTTTATCATTTCCTCTTATTGTCTTGGCTCAGGACTGCAAAGTATTGAATGAGGAACTCAATAATGAGTATACAGGAGAGTGTAAAAAAGGTGTTGCTCACGGTGAAGGAACTGCAAAAGGCAATGAATTGACATATGAGGGAGAATTCAAAAAAGGATTGGTACACGGAGAAGGAACTTTAATTAGAGAGGATCAAACTTATAAAGGTGAATTCGATGATGGTATGGTAATGGGCTATGGGAGTCTTTATATTGGAGATAGTTTAATTAAGGAGGGCTATTTCAAAGGACAATTACTTGATTATTATTTTATGGGTGAAAATAAGTCGGACTTAGCAGGATACAGAATTTTGCAGGACGATAATCTTGACCAGGCGCAAGTAAGAATTTCAAAATCAGACAATAAGACCAAATTAGTAACAATAAGGTTAAGTGACCCAAAAAATAGGTCAATTAGCAACATTAATGTTGACGAGCGAAACAATGGACAAATCGCGAATTCTACTTTCACTAATAGTAGGTCAGTTATTGAAATAAATGCAATCGATTTTCCTTTCGTTATGACCTTGAGATATAATGTTTCTAATCAAAGTGGAAATTTTAATTTACCTGCCATATTAAAAATTGAAATATTCGAGCCCGGTGACTGGCTTATTAGTATCACACATTAGATTAAAAAACATAACGAAATCAATTTTTTTTAAATAACCTATTTCATTTCATGGTATTGATTTTAGTGTGATAAACCAAAATTTTAACATTTAGGAAAATATTTTTCCAAAACCTATCGATATAATTTTGATTTTCCAGATAGCTGAAGTACAACGAGGTATTTGTATTCGGTAAATATTGTGAATCATCAAATGATGTTAAGTTAAAAAGACTGATAATTCAAAGATGAATTTGAAATTAAATAATTTTTTATCATTTGATACATTATGAGCTCCAACATCAACATTTCACGTATTTAGATATTGATTTAAATATTTTGTAAGAATATTTAAATCAAGAAAGTTTGATTAAAAACTGTTGAGATAAGAACACTGTCAATAATTCCAACTAAGTTGTTTTGTTTATATTTATTACATCAGGAAACAAATGTTGTGAATCGAAACAAAATCTATTAAATGAAGTTTTTCTGTTTGATATTCATTAGATAATAATAAAAAGGGATGAATAATAAATTAATTTGGATATTACCTGCTTTAACGATATTGTTTTCATGTAGTAACACTAGGGAAAAGGAATATATCATAGGTAAGGAGAAGGGGTCTTTTGAATAAAACATTGATATTGCAAATGAAATAAATTACCTGATTAGAGAAGACGGTAAAGGTAGAGTTCGCTATGCAAATAGTGCACACTATTACAACGAATTCAAAAAGGTTAATACATCCAACCTTAGAGTTAAAAATGAAAATTTAAATTGGGTTGAAAGAGGGCCAGCAAATGTAGCAGGAAGAACTAGAACAATTGTAGTAGATGCTTCTGATTCATTAAATAATACATGGTTAATTGGAACTGCCGGAGGAGGTATTTGGAAGACAATTAACGCGGGGGGCGAATGGAAAAAGGTAAGCCCAGATTTACCAAATTTATCAATTGTAACTATTTCACAATCTGTAACGAATCCTAATGTTTTGTACGCAGGTTCAGGAGAAGGAGCATTAGGTGGAAATTTCATAAATGGATATGGTATCTTTAAATCTATCGACAAAGGTGAGTCATGGTCATTACTTGAAGAAACTGCACCATTTAATAGTTTAGATTTTCAAAATGTAAATAGGATAATAGTACATCCTGAAGATGAGAATACTGTTTTAGCGGCAACCAGTAATGGTGTTAACGGTCAGGAATTTCGATCTGCTATTATGAAATCTACAGATGGAGGTGAGACCTGGGAAAAAATTTATGATCCGGAAAGTCGTGCTCAACAGATACTATTTGATCCAAGAAACCCAGATACTATCTATGTTAGTTTAATATTAAGAGGAGTAGCAAGGTCATTAGATGGAGGAGATACTTGGGAATTAACCAGTTTGTTCAATTTAGCCGAGTCTTTTGGGATTGAAAGAACGGAACTTGCTATCGCTCCTACTAATCCAGATATTTTATATGCATCGGTAAGCTACATTAATAGGTCTGGTTCTGGCTTATTTATGACAAATGACATGGGTGAAAACTGGATAGAGGTAAAAGATAGAAACAATAATATTCCTGATTTTTTATTGCAAGGTGAATATGATAATTGCATTGTTGTAAGCCCAAAAGACGAGTACAAAGTTTTTTGGGGCGGTGTTTTTCTTTACAGAGCCAGCATTAATGAAGGTGATACGATTTTCTCTGGTTCAAGGGATTTAATTGAAGTCACTGAGGAAAATACTGATAATTTCTGGGACTTTGATTCGTTCAATAGTGGTACACATTTTAACGGTACTTTATTTATCAACGATCCGATTAATACGCCCAATATAGAAATTCGTTTTGGCCCAGGTCTAACTCAAAAGGCACATAGGTTTTTAGTTCCTCCTGGTGCAACATCAGGTGTCCCAAGCGGTGATTATCAATATGAAGATTATGTAGACGTTCCTTTCGAAGTGTGGGATGTAGAAAATAATCTACAATTAATGATATCGTTTAGAGATCAGCAAAGGGATGGTGAATTTAATTTGAATGAAAGTGCAAATGATCAGGAAGAAATTAACAATAGAGAATATTTATACATACACAGCGAACCCTATTCTCCAGATAATCCAAGCGACACAATAGCGGTCGATGGTGGTATTGATATTAATCAATATGTATTCATGTGGCCTACGCTTCCGTTAGGTGGTGTTTGGGATCCGGATAATTTTCCTGAATCTAGAATAAACTTGATTTTTGGCGTTGACAAATATCAGTCAGCCAATATTTCTCAATTAGAAGGGGATATACACGTAGATCATCATTACTTGGAGACAATTGATAGAGAAAACTCATTTCGCCTTATTTCTGTAAATGATGGAGGGGTAGGATATTCTGATAACGAGGGAGTGAATTTTATTGAGGTTGAGAATAAGCTTAATAACACTCAATTTTACAACGTAACCAAGGCTCCTGGTTCAAAGATATATCTAGGAGGCACTCAGGATAATGACGTCTTACTTTCTGCCGTTCCAGATCCCGATAATACAGCTCGATATGTAGATATATATGACTTAGCATATGCTGATGGATTTGAATGTGCATGGAACTATTTTGATCCAAAGAAAATTTTAACTTCGAATCAAAGGAATGTATTAGTTAGGTCGCGCGATGGTGGTGCATCTTGGGAAAGAGCCGATGATGATATAGATGACTCAGGGTTTAACAATATTAACGCGCCGTTTTACACGAAAATAGGGTACTCAATCAATTCGGATAACTTGGCCTTTGTTGTTGGTGCTACTGGAATATACAGGTCGACTAATTTCGGAGGATCATGGGATAAAATACCAATGTCACCCAATAATGGTTGGGGAGGATTTCTTGATATTGAAGTTTCTGATGCCGAACCAAGTATTGTTTGGGCTGGGGGTGGCATGAGTGAATCAAGAAACCTTTTTGTATCAACTGATGCGGGACTCAACTTTGAAAAAGTCAATAATTATGACTTATTACCTGATATAGGAAATATAACTACAATAGTTCCTGATCCAAATAATCCTAATGGTGCTTATGTTACTTTTAGTCAAATCGAAGGCCCAAAAATATTAAAAACGGACAATTTGGGCCAATCTTGGACTGATATAACAGGTTTCGGAACGGATTCAACGAGTAGTAATGGTTTTCCTGATGTAGGAACATTTTGTGTATTACCATTCCCTGATGAACAAACCATTTGGGCGGGAACAGAACTCGGTTTAATGGAATCAACTGATGCCGGACAATCATGGCATATGGCTAATAATGGAATCCCAAATGTTTTAATATGGGATATGAAAGTGTTTGATGGAGAAATTGTGTTAGCTACTCATGGAAGAGGAATCTGGACAGTGGATCTAGAACTGGAATATCCAAATCAGAATAAACTTATAACCAATATTGAAAATTCAAATGACTTAGAAGCATCAATCAGTATATTTCCAAACCCAGTTACGGATCAAAAATTAAAAATATTTATAAATTTTAATGAAAATACGTTGAAGAGGACGAAATTAGAGTTATTTGATTTACAAGGAAGAATTGTAAAAAGATCAGTAAACCTCCAAAAAGGCAAGAACGTGGTTGATATAGATTTAAATCAAGGTACGTATCTGCTTAAAGTTTCCAACAATACAGATGAATTCGTAAAGAAAATATTAGTTAGATAATTATTTAAAGTGATAAAAAGCCTCGGTATAAAACGATTATTCCGAGGCTTTATATTTTCTATTATAAGCTATAACTTATGACTGTTTTTTAATAATGATTATTCTTTATTGACAATCTTAACCTTATTCATTTCCGGAACCTTCAAATAATATTTTTTGCTTTCACTGCTCTCTTCTATTCCTGGCATAACACCTGATTCCACTATCTGAATATAACTACTGTTGTGCCATTTTATATCACCTCCTTTAGGTAATACGTCTTTGTATAACATTTCCATTCCGTCAACACGGTATATGATAAATGTCTTTGAAACTTTATTTTCATCACTATCAAAGGCAATGGCATAAACGCCAGTATCATTTTCTTTAACTTCATAATTTCCGTCGAATTCCTCGTTTAAATCAAGCTGACTTTTTTGTATGGTACATGAAGTGATAGCCAGAAAAAAAAATGTATGGATTAAGTATTTCATGGTTGAATTAATATGCGTCGTACGAAAACAATTTTATTAACATTATTCATCAATAAACTTAATTTTATGGTGAGATAATGAATTTATAAAGGGTCACAAAATGGAGGATTCCTAAAAAGACTCACCACTTTTTACTTTCATTCTGCTCAATTACAATAAAATTTTACTCAACCTTCATTTCCTTCAAATGTTCAATCATATCCTTCGTCATGGTGGACAAGGTATATTGGTTTTTCCAACCCCAATCTTCATGGGCATAACTGTCATCCAGGCTTTGTGGCCAGGTATCGGCGATTCCCTGTCTGAAGTCCGGTTTGTAGGATATGGTAAATTCGGGAATGTGCCTTTTAATAAAGGACGCCAGTTCTTCAGGAGAAAAGCTGATACCGGCAACATTATAACTTGATTTCACCCTGAATTTAGAACGGTCAGCCTCCATAAGCTGAATGGTAGCCCTAATGGCATCGGGCATATACATCATGGGCAAATAGGTGTTTTTATCTAAAAAGCATTCGTACTTACCTGTTTCCAATGCTTTATGATATATTTCCACCGCATAATCCGTAGTACCACCGCCCGGCATGGATTTATAACCGATCAATCCCGGGTAGCGAAGACTGCGCACGTCAATACCATAATTTTCGTGATAATAGGCA
This sequence comes from Bacteroidales bacterium, assembly GCA_003508755.1. Taxonomy (GTDB): domain Bacteria; phylum Bacteroidota; class Bacteroidia; order Bacteroidales; family UBA10428; genus UBA10428. The sequence continues at coordinate 8,408 of DNTK01000446.1, forward strand.
CACCAGCGTTCACCCGCTACTTTGCTAATGCCATATACGGTGGTTGGGTTCATTACCGTGAACTGTGGCGTTAATCTTTTCGGAGTATCCCTTCCAAAAACAGCTATGGAACTTGGCCAGTAAATCTTTTTGATCA
>DNTK01000246.1 GCA_003508755.1 Bacteroidales bacterium
TGAGTTAGGTTGGTACGATTATGGAGCCAGAATGTATGATCCCGCCATAGGGAGATGGCATGTAATGGATCCAGCATTGGAGGAATACAATGATTTAACTCCATACTGTTACGTTGCAAATATGCCTTTAATTGCTGTCGATCCTGATGGGAAAAGGATATCAATTATTGGAAGCAAGGAATATGAGAAACAGGTTATATGGGAATTAGCTCTTTTAGCGTCCAAAAGTGATAAGGGTAATGAATTGGTAATGGATGCAATTATGTCCAAGCGTACTTTAGTGATTGCTGAGGGCAAAGATGAAGTAATGAGTTTTGCTAAAAATGAGATAAAAAAGGGAGGAGCAGATCATGAAGTATTACTTTTCGATGCTTTTAATTCGGGAGGATACCTTTCTGAAGCAAACGGTCATAACGGGCAGAAATTAGCAAAAAATGCTCAAACTACTCTTGCACATGAGTTTTCACATTTCCTTAGTCCATTAAAAGGAGAACTTACAGATAAGAATGGATATGGTTTATTTGCTGCTGATGAAGTTAATGCTGTTGAAAATGAAAATATCGTTAGGAAGCAGCTAAACATGGATGTAAGAACTCACTATGATGGAGTTAGAGTTTATGGAAAAGGTATTTCAAAATACACTTATACTAAACATGGCACGACCTATGAGGGATATAAATTAGTAAATAAGAGTAACTATGGTTCTTATAAAAATAGTTATTCTAATGCTCAGAAAAGTACAACGGTATTAAATCTTATTTCCGGTAAGAGGATTCCATATAATAATGAATACTATAGAGGACTTCATAAACTGAGAGTAGATCTAAAAAATCCAGCAACTAAGACACAATATATTATATATTGGAAACACAAAAAACCTCTGTAAAATGGCAAAGATTAATTTTTCCATCATATTTATTTCATTATCAATTATATCATGCAAATATGAACGAAATTCCTACGATTTATCAAAGTTATACATTGAAGAGTGGAACCAAGAAATCATAGGAAAAATAGAATATATGTGTAATGTTGACACATTACAAAATGTGAATTTATTACCTCCGATAATACTTGATAGTGGAGATACTATTTATACCCTACAGGAAGATGTAGAAAACAAATTATTAAGAAGAAAACGACTATTATTAAAAGCTGCGAAATATGATAACCAAATAATGACTTCGAAAAAACTAAAAGTGTTTGAGGTGCATTATTCCGAAAAGTCATTTTTGTATCTACTTAATCCAAAATCTAAAAAATATAGTAAGATAGAAATTGATGTCTCAAATGATCAGATAATGGTGTCTTCAAATAGAGATGCTCAAGATAAGGAAAATTCCTATAATGAATTATTCCATTCATTGGAAGGGTATCTATTTGAGATGAATGATTCATGTGTAATCGAAAATGGACCGATAAATAGTTTAATAATTGTTTCAGACTTAATAAAGAATGACGATGGCTTAATTGCAAACGTTAGAAGTATTCAGCTAGATGCTATTGAATATTAATAGGGTTGCAATTGAAAGCAGGTTTAATTAAATAGAATCATTATAAATAATGTGATATTTAGAAGATTTTCTTAAATCATGGGTGACAAATTAAGCGTTAATGGAATATATAGTTATAGGATTATAATGTATACTTCATTTCATATTCAAACCCCATTTCAATGTCACTAAAAAAATATGTCGAGATTTATTTTCAATTAGAAAATCTCATTCGTTTTGAGCAAACAGGTTCACCTCAGGAATTATCAAGTAAATTAAATGTTTCCGAGCGTCAGGTATTCAACTATATACGGGACCTAAAGGAGTTAGGTCTACAAATAAAATTCTCGCAGGAAAAGAACACTTACCTGTTTGTAAACTAATAGATTCATTCAAAATAAACAAACTGTAATAATATTTCAGTGAAAAAGAAGTTATTTGTACTATTAATGAAATTAGATTAGTAGAAGCACGCCATTTATTAATTGTTATAATAGATACAGTTAAAGAGTTAGAGGAAAAAGAAGAAGGTCACTCTTGAAATGAGATTATTCTTGAGGTGATCTATAATTGACCATCTAATCAATGAATTTTTATACAACCAACTTATATTATGTTATGAAAACACAACCAAAACAGTTAATTTACCTATTATTTATTATAGTATTATTTTCCTGTCAAAAGGAAGAAATTGCACTTGAACTATGTCATAATTCATTAAATCCATCATCAGATGATGTATCCCTTGATTTGGCATCAGAGGTGGCATTAAACTTTTCAAATAAGGCAAAATTCCAGAATCAGAATAATAAGTTAAAAGGTTCTTCTTCAGAAACTAATTTTATCGATAGAGAAATTGGTGATGTTTTAGTAGCTCCGAGTGAGGATGGTTCACCTGCTTTGTATATAATTAATTTCAATCCAAAAGGTTATGTGATAATTTCAGGTACACAAAAGGAAAGTCCCATTTTGGGTTATTCAGAAAATAGTACTTTTAGGTTAGATAGCATCCCAATAACAATAGCTTTCTGGATTGCAGACCGGATGGATAAAATACAAGTCTTAAAAAATATTGACGATTTATTTATTCCAGATAATATTGAGTATGAGTGGTCTTATCAACGAGCACCTGATCCTGAGTTAGATCCTATTACAGATCCAGAGGAGTTACCTGAAGGTATGCCGGGAGGTGTTACCCTAGAGCAAAAAGGACCATTATTAGAAACAACATGGGGACAATGGTGGGGCTATAATACTTATCTTGACCCGATAAATGGAGAGTTGCCTCCTACTGGTTGCGTTGCCACAGCAATGGCTCAGGTGATGAAATTCCATGAACATCCATCAACGTATGATTGGAGTTTAATGCCAAATACATATGGCACGAATGAAACGGCTTTACTTATGTATGATATTGGCGACGCGGTTGATATGACATATAATTTAAATGGTTCTGGAGCGGATATGGTTGATGCAAAAAATGCTTTAGTTAATGATTTCGGTTATTCTACTTCAGTGAATTATATTAATTTTAATGTTAATACAGTTGCAATTGAATTATCACACAACCGCCCGGTAATAATGGATGGCTATCATACTTATTATACAACATCTAGTGGGTGGTGGATTTTTGAGCAAACTACTCATCATTATGAAGATGGCCACGCTTGGGTCTGTGACGGGTACAAAAGGAATAAATATTGCACCATATACAATGCTGGTAAGTTAAATGAATATCGGGAGTATGATTATGGTCCTTATTACCTGCATATGAATTGGGGTTGGAGTGGTTCAGGTATGGGAAGTATTGATAACAATGGTTGGTTTAAATATGATGATTGGGAAATAAATGGTGTGAGTACCTCAGATGGGACGCATTATAACTTTCAACATAAGAAGAAATGTATAATAGGAATAAAACCTTAAATTATGAAGTACATTAGTTTAATTATTTTATTGACAATGTTTGCAAGCTGTGATAATGATGACACCTCACAACCGGGTACTTTTATTTCTACAGTTCTAGAGTTTACTTTCGAAGATATTGAAGGAAACGATTTGCTGGATCCAAGTTTCAATAACGCATATAACCATTCAGATATAGAGGTATTTGTTCTTGCAGATGGAGAAAAGAAAATCCTTGCAAATCTGGAATCACCTCATTTTATTTCAAACGAAAGAGGCATTTACTCTATGTTTATTGACTTATCGAATGATACAACCTACCTTAAACTATCTGAAGCTATCACCGATACATTTAGGTGCCAGAAAGAAATAGGAGGTAATTATCAATATCTTAGTAAGGTGTGGTACAATAATGAAATGATCTGGAGTAAAGAAGATAAAACTTCATATGTTAAAATTGTGAAGTAATACAGGCTTATGTGTTGATAGACTTACTCACTTTATTAAGTGTAAATAGAATATCAATAAAAATAGCTAAATAAACTTCACAATTTCTTCACAATTCATATCTTTACAATTGCTTAAAACATTGAAAATTAATTAAATGTATGAATTTGGTTTCAATCCGCTCGGAACCTCCACCTATGATAGACCTCACGATTGACGTGGGGTCTTTTTTGCTTTAGGGCAGCTTTTCAAGCAACATTCAAAACTAAATTTAACAATAAAAAAAAAAGTTATCCCTCAAAAACTAGTCCGGATACTATTTCAGAGGTAGAGGCACTTAAGGAGAGGTTAATAGCATTTTGGAATAAAAACAAGTATGTTTTGGAGAAATCAAGATAAAAACTTTTTATATCAGGTTTCATAATATATAAGTGATAATACACCATAACTGAGAATAAAACAAAACCCACCTTAAGAATCTTTCAGGTGGGTTTAATTTGAAACTCCAATATTTGATTAGTATATTAAACTAGGTGATTTAAGTCGATAGACTTTTATAGAACCTTTTTCTAGTATTAATTCACCTAATAAAGGCGCAATTTCGTAATTTTCATCTATCACTCTAGAATCGGAGTAAATATACTCAGCTCCCTTCAAAATCATAGATTCAAGTTTTTCTCTTGACAAAGAATTATGGGAAAATCCCCATCCTTTTTTGTCAATATAATAAAAGAAAATATAGTAGGATTCGTCATTTCCTGCAACAACTAAAGATTCAGAAGGTACTGCATTCCTTAACTCCTCCTTAAATACCAACAAATCTTTATTAAAGCCTGGATTATTAGTATCCCATCTACCTGCCATTCGCAAATAGCAGGTAAATGGTAATATTATCAATAGAATATATACCACGTAGGTATATATTTTCTTATCTAATTGAAGCATGTTATATGCTCCATAACCTACTAAGATAAACAGTATCGGAAGAAAAGGAAATAGATAATAGTCATGTACTTTACCTATCATATTAATCTCAAAAAAGAAATAAAACAAAACTGCTAAGCTCCATACAAAAATCAATATAAACCTCTTATCCTTAAATGCTTTATTCTTAATTAAAAAATAGAATCCCGCTATGAAAAATATAACTGAACCGTAGTTAAGAAGTAGTTCTGGTAGAGTAGATACTAGATTATGGTTTAAATAATCAAGTATTGTTCTTACAGAAACCTGATTGTTTAAGATCCCACTGACTATACCATTACCATGCCATTGTGGAATAACATTTAGATACCATAAAGCGGGAAAAACAATTGGAAAGAAAAATATTGAACCATTACTTAAACTCTTAACCTTAACAGAAGATCTAAAAAACTCAAGAAGAAAGAAGGTAAATGGTACTGCATAATAAATCACAAACGGAAGTTTACAAAGAGTACCAATTGCTAACAGAAATCCACCAGTAAAAAGATGCCAAAGTTTTTTCTTTTTGAACCAAGAAAAAAAGAAAACTAATCCCCATATTGAACAACAAAGTGCCAAATTATCAGGTAATGGATTAATGGTATAATAATAGAAGCTGGGAGAAAAACTAAATGCCCAGGCCCCAATAAGTGATAATATTGTTTTATTAAATAATACCTCTAGAATTTTGTAAATTCCTGCTATTGAAAACAAGCCAATTAACAACATAAATAACCTAGTAATAATCAAATGGTTTCCAAAACCTTTGTATTGCAGTGCTACCAGCCATTGCATTAGAGGAAACTCCATCCTGAATATTCCATCGCCATCACCCCTGTGATTGCGTCGAGGATTAAGGATGTTCATATCTTCCTCATAGAAATTATTGATGGTCGATTAAGTTTGGGTTTGTCTCCATGCATGAAAACTAATCACTTCTTTGGTTAGATGTGGCATATGCATGAAAAAGCTGATAAATGCTATACCCAGTAAAACAAAGTATTTTATTCTATAACTCATTAGTAAGTACAATATTAAACCCTACAAAACTATGATTTAATTGGAAATAGCTAAAATCATTATTTTGACAATACCTTACTATAATAAAAACATTGGAATTCCTAATTCTATTTTAGATTTCATAGTAAACAAGTAGAAGAATTAGCATTGATATATTCTTAAGATAATCCTTTAACTAATTACCAAAAAAAATGTCTAATTTACTTCAAATCATTTGTACTAGATGAAGAAACATTCCCATTATCAATGCTTAATTTACCTCCCAAACGTACTTTAAAGCCCTCTTTAAGATCAAGTCGGTCATTAAATATCACAACCAATGATTTACCCGCTTCTACCTGAAAATCGCAATCAAAGGTAAGGTTGTTACCCGTTAAATAGCTATCTTCTCTGGAACTAAGATAGACCTGGTCTTGATCTGTAACTGTAAAGCTATCATAAAAAGGTGCTAGATAATGGTGTTTTACCCACAATACTTCCATTTGCTGAGGAAAATAACCTGCATCATAATCAGGACGCTCAAAATGCCAAGCATTTGGTATTACACTACTTATGTCAAGCGAATTTTGTATTGCAACATTTAGCACTATGTGCATTGGATTAACAGGGAAAGCTGGTTCGTCGTTATTTAACGGATTCGGATTATGCAGGCTTCTCAGACGTTTACTGTCTCCATCAACAAACCACTGTATATAATCTTCCTGCCATATCATTGAAAATGTGTGAAAGTTATCCGAGTAATCAATACTCTCATCTTCATTAGCATGTGGTCTATTTTGAACATTACCATCAATTTCATTCCAGAAATTCATATGATGTATACGCTGTAATTTAGATGGGTCGTAGTACCCCCAGAAATCATTTTCATTCCAAAACTCAAAGATATCGATCTCATTCCATGGATTCCCTGAATAAAGCCAAAACGCAGGCCAAAAACCTTTCCCTTTGGGCAATTTAACTCTTGCTGTATAAACACCATGGAAGAATTTTTCATCTGTCCAGATTTCTCCGGAACTAAATCTGAATGTCTCATTACTTCCGTTGAAAACTGTTTCTATTGGTGGCTCTTCTTTTTTTGACACTAGCTTTAATTCCTCCTGAAATAACTTATTTAGAACCATTATAATTAACAGCAGTACAGATAGATAAGCTTTAATTTCGCTTATACATCTTGCTTGTAAATACTACAGTATTCCTGTAAATGTTATAGCTAAAAATCAAACTTAACAAGAGGGAAACTTGGATGGGTTAAACTAATTTGACAAGAACCGGGCAATCTTGTTTAACAGCAGATCCTTGTCGATGGGTTTTGCCAGGTAATCGTTGCAGCCACTATCGAGGCATCGCTGTTTATCTTCGGGTTGGTTAAAAGCTGTTTGGGCAATAACAGGCACTGTAATGTTCTGCTGGCGCACAACCTTTATGGCATTAAATCCATTTATTCCAGGCATTTTTATATCCAGAAGAACGAGATCGATGTTCTTGTGTTCATTCATGATCTCAAGAAACTGCACCCCATCGTTTGCCCTAATTATTGTGGCTTTTGTTTTTTTAAGAATGGCTTCAAGAAAGTGATAATTCGAATCTTCATCTTCGGCAATAAGAATGCGTTTCTCTTTCCAGTTATAATCCTGATTGCTTCTTGCTCTTTTTGAAGTGAGTTTATCTATGCTTAAGAAGGGTATCTGGAATGAAAAAGTGGATCCCTTACGGGGTTTTGATTCTACGGATATTTTCCCGCCCAGCAGATCTACCAATCCTTTAGCAATGGTAAGCCCAAGTCCTGCTCCCTGAAAATCAGCAGTGCTTTCCTGCTCAATCTGGTAAAAGCGTTCAAAAATAATATCCTGGTATTTCTTGTCGATGCCAATACCCGTATCGCTTACTTCAAAACAGTGATTGTCATCCTTTATTTCATAGGTAATTTCAATTTTGCCCTCGTGGGTATATTTTACAGCATTGCTGATAAGTTGGTCGGCAATGTGTATAAAGCGTTTGCAATCAACAAGCGATTCCATATCCAGGTCAGACTTATGATATATGAAAGTTACATCCGGATTTTGCCGAATTAGCCTGTTTCGGTATTTCTCAACCAAATCGTTAAGCATAACATGTAACTTACATTTCTTGGGTTCTATTTGCAGCTCATTGGTTTCGAGTTTTGAAAAGTCAATGATGTTGTCGATGAGGCTTAAAAGGTTATTCCCAGAATCCTGAATGTATTTATAATAATGTGCACGATCTTGTTCAGAAAGATCCGGATTATTTAAAAGATTAATAAATCCTAAAATAGCATTAAGTGGTGTTCTGACTTCCCTGCTAATTTTTTCAAGGAAAGCATCTTTTAGCTTGTTGCTTTCTTCCGATTTCTCAAGCAAAGTATGCAACTCTGCTGTTCGCTTTAGCACTTCGCTATCAATTTTAGATTCTAATTGCTCAAGCTTATTTGACCGTTCGGTAAACTGCTCTTTCTGAAATTTTATGATCTCTCTCAATTCGGCGGTTTCCGTTTGTTGCTCGGTGAATACTTTTTGCAATTCACGATGTTTTAAATCAGCGTCTTTCATGTTTTTAAAAAGCAATGCCTGTCTGTTTCGAGAGGCTATATATAAATACCCCAGCAAAAGAATTACACATGCTAAAGCAATATAAATGAGGAAAGATACTAAGGGTATTGCAGGAAAAACAAAGCTTGAGATGTTGGATGGATTAACGATACTAAAATAATTTAAAATATCAATAATTGGCTGCATACTATTACTTGCCGGTTATAAGTTATACATCGTATTTTTATTAAAGGTAACTAAAATAAGAATAGGATTAAAAACAAAAGGACCATATAAATTGTTTTTATAAATGAAGACATGAGTAAAGTTTGGCATTGTTCTTGACAGATAAATAATAACAGTGTATAATTTAAACTTAAACATTATGAAACGAGATAACCAAAATTTTCTTGTTGTTAAGAATAACAAGAGCAAAGCAAGGGCCTCGTTCAGGAACGTAAACAGATTAACCGTACTGAATTCCGAGGCCATTAGGCTCGGTTTAATCGATATTGCGACCAAGCGAAATGCCGAACTTGAAATTGACCTAAGGGGCATTAAATTTATCGATAGTTCAATAATCGATACATTTAATCTGCTTTCGCGCATGGCAGGACGATATAATTCCCGAGTTGTGTTAACCAATGTATCCAATGAAGTTTCGGAATTGATAGAACTGGTTAAGATGCATGCTGTGTTCGATATCAAACATGTTTTGCCCATTAGCGAACAACGTTCCGTTGCTTAATGATCTTTAAGAATACTCGCCATCATGAATTTAGGCTTCAGGCTGAGTAGGATAATACAGAATATTTCACATATAAGCAGGTTTTTTAGCCTGCTTTTTTATTTTGGTTAAAAAGTAGTTTATTTTTGGAGCAATGAAAACTACTACCCTATGCGTATTATTATCTTTCATTATCACTTGAATCCGGGTGGAGTTACCCGAATAGTTGAATCACAGGTAAAGGCTCTGCGAGAAACCAATCCCCAAATCCAAATTAAAGTCATTACGGGAGGTTGTCAGGATACTCAAGTTTTCAAGAATAACAATGTAGCGCTTGTTGTTGATAGTGCACTCAATTATCTTTCCAATACAGAAGGTTTATTCGATAAGCTGGAATCAATAACCACCCTGCTAAAAGAAGAAGTCAAGCCCGGCGATGTTCTTCATTTTCATAACCTTAATTTAGGTAAAAACCCACTGGTAACGC
>DNTK01000339.1 GCA_003508755.1 Bacteroidales bacterium
GTATGAATACTCCTTAAAATACCTGAGTTCGATAAGTTTTCTGTATCGGGGTTTTAGGCGCGATACAATATTTCTCATTATTTTAAGCTTTTGGTCCTTGATCATGGATTCTTCAGGATCCAGAATTGAAGCCATAATGTCGGTTGGAGCTTTATCCGAATCATCATCATTTTGATCCAATGAAACAGTATTGGCCTTTTTCTTCCGGATAAAATCGATGCAGTTATTGGTGGCGATTTTAAATAACCACGTACTAAATGCATAATTTGGAGCATACTGTTCGAGGTTTTTAAATGCTTTACCAAAAGCCTCAATGGTTAAGTCTTCAGCATCGCTGGCATTGTTAACCATCTTTAAAAGCATAAAGTAAATAGCATCTCTGTACCTGTCCATCAGTTCGGAATAAGCCTTCTGATCTCCCTTCGTAGCCTTCTGCACAAGATAAAAGTCCCTTTGTGCCTTCTCCGAAAGATTGTTATTTACTTCCATTGAATAATTTTACGTCTAATAATTAATGCAAAATAAGCCAAAAAATTAAAAAAGAGTGAAAACACATCAAATATAATGAAGCCCAGCCATAATTTTTTTTCCCCGAATTTTTTCCCTGAAGCAATATAAATTGCCAATTGCAAGAAAAATCGAGCAGCAAAAATCGATAATACAGGGATTAAGAAAGCCTGATTGCTTGCGAGTATAATAAACAAAAAGAAATACCAGGCCCTGCTTATAGGTTCCATGCCAGTTCGGAATGCGTGTATCGGTTTATAGGCAGAAGCTGTGCTTAAATGACGCACTTTTTGATTGAAGAAATCCATCAACCTTGTTTTAGGTTCAGAGCGGGTAATAGAAGTTTTGTCAATAACAATACCTGTATTTGTCGCAGTAGCCGTTTCATTTACAAAAAGATCATCATCCCCAGATAATAACCCATAATGATTGGCAAATCCCTTGTTATTAAAAAACAACTGCTTTTTGTAGGCCATGTTTCTACCTACACCCATGTAGGGTTTTCTGATGAGGGCAAACCCCAGATACATAAAGGCTATATTCAGGGTTTCAAAACGGATAAAACTATTTAAAAGGCCTTTTTTAATGGCATAGCCACCATAGCCCAATACAATGTCTTTTTTAGTAAATCCGGTTTGTATCGACGATAACCAATTAGAAGTTTCGGGCCAGCAGTCAGCATCGGTAAATACCAGCCAATCGTGACTGGCAGCTTTAATTCCTACAGTAATTGCCAGTTTTTTTCCATGGGTAAATTTTGGATCACCAGGAGGAGGAATACTTGTGGTTTTAAGGTTGGAATATTTCGAAAGATACGCTCCAATTACCTCGTCGGTTTGATCGGTTGATCCATCATTTACAACAATTACCTCGAAGTTTGGATGGTTCTGATCCAGAACTTTTTCAAGATTATTTTTTAAATTTTCCGCTTCGTTTTTTGCACTGATAATAACTGAAATAGGGGCATGGACACGTTGCTTTGGAGTTTTGTAAACTAATACAGGAAGGTAAATTCTAAACAGATAAAAGAATTGTATGAAAGCAAAAATAGAAAAGGTAATGAAAAGTACCAGTTCGATGTTTTCTATATGTGTTGCCCAGTTATGCACGCGTGTTATTATTGAGGTGCCTCAAAGGTATCGAGGGTACAAATTAATTGCAACTACAATTGCAGATTGTTTTTCACAAAGCTATTGTTGCTCGATAAATAAATCGGGAGTGGTTTCTAAATTGCTTTTATTCAGGGCCCTGTCGCGAATAAAAAATTCTAAACGAAAAGTATCCTGTAGTTCGGATGGTTTTGCAATTGGAATATCTGCTCGTATAATGCCTTTTACTGTTTTGTTTTGTCCAACACGATCGAGTTTAGAATCGTAATACAATGGTTTATGCAGTGTAATTGTATCAAACGTTTCGGTTGTATCATTAAACTGGGTGAGGTATCGTTTCTGGTAATCACCATCAATTTTATCGAAAATATCAATGAACAACCCATAGCGGACCGAATCGGGAAAGTTAGGGTTGTTGTGAACTTCAAAGTACACGCCAACATCAGCATCACCATCAATAAAACTAAATTCAAACTTAATTACCTTAATCAAATTACCCAGTGAAGAATCGCTTAAAATTTCTGTTTTTACATGCTCTATTTGCGGGATGGGCGAAACCGGTTCAAACTCTACGCAGGAGGTAAGGAGTATTAGAACAAATACTACTAACTTGACAAGAATTTTTATTTTAGCCGATAGCTTCATGTTTACTAAAAGTAAATGGGTCCAAGGTTATTTCTTCCTGATATATATTCGAATTGGTACACCTGTAAAGTTATATTTTTCACGCAATTTATTTTCAAGATAGCGCTTGTAAGGCTCTTTTACATATTGAGGCAAGTTAGCAAAAAAAGCAAATGCCGGTGAGTAAGTCGGCAGTTGAGTCACATATTTGATGCGAATATATTTTCCTTTGATTGATGGGGGAGGATTTTCATCAATGGCCTCCAGCATATATTCATTAAGTTTTGATGTTGGAATTTTTTGAGCGCGGTTTCTGTATACCTCAATCGCCGTTTCAAGTACTTTATGGATGCGCTGTTTTGTTTTAGCCGAAGTAAATATAATGGGGATATCAACAAAGGGAGCAATCCGATCCTTGATTTTTCGGGTAAACTCCTTGACCGAATGGGTATCTTTTTCAACTAAATCCCACTTATTTACCAGCATTACAATGCCTTTATTGTTTTTCTTTACCAAATCAAGTATACTTAAATCCTGAGATTCTATACCCAGCGTAGCATCAATCAACAGCAAGCAGATATCCGATGCTTCGATGGCACGTATCGAACGCATGACCGAATAAAACTCAAGGTTTTCATGTACTTTCCCCTTTTTTCTGATACCAGCAGTATCAACCAAATAAAAATCCTGGTTAAACTTATTGTAACGGGTATAAATTGAATCGCGAGTAGTACCGGATATAGGAGTTACTATATGGCGATCTTCGGAAATTAGGGCGTTTAGCAACGACGATTTTCCCACATTGGGCCGACCGATTATGGCATATTTTGGAAGTTCTTCCACATCATCGGCTTTTTTCTTCTTAAAGGTTCCAACCAACACATCTAATAAGTCGCCGGTACCCCCTCCATTTATCGACGAAATGCAATTTATTTCGCCGAGACCGAGGGAATAAAACTCCTGTGCCTCATATTGGCGTTCGTTGTTGTCAACTTTATTTACTGTAAGTGTAACCGGTTTTTCCACCCTGCGCAGGATATTGGCTACTTCTGCATCCAAATCGGTAATGCCGCTTGCGACATCAACTACAAATAGAATACTATCGGCTTCGTCGATGGCCAGGTGTACCTGTTTTCTGATTTCTTCTTCAAATACATCATCGGAATTCATAACATACCCGCCCGTATCGATTACCGAGAACTCAATTCCATTCCAGGAAGCTCTGCCATAATGCCTGTCACGGGTAACACCCGCTTCTGCATCAACAATGGCATCGCGCGACTCAGTAAAACGGTTAAAAAGTGTCGATTTCCCTACGTTGGGCCTTCCAACAATTGCAACAATATTTCCCACTAGCTATATTTTGCTGCAAAGTTAATAAAGTTAAGCGAAGGAGAAGAACAGAGTAGGACTAATACTCATAATCAACACAGCTACGCTCCTTTTTATATGGCTTTGACCATTCTACCACCTCAACATGTTCGGGATGTACAGCATAGCTTTTCAAATCTTCAATGCTGTTAAAGCTTGTATCTAAAAGCATGTCGTAGTTGGCTGAAGGCGCCTGTGCTGCATTTTCGTGCACCGATATTGATTTGAGTTGCTCAATTTTTCCGTTTAGAGCCAATAGTCTGGAACTAAACTTTTCAATGAACTTCTTTTTTTCTTCAGCAGTGTAGCTGTCATCCAACTTCCACATTACAATGTGTCGTATCATGAGTTAAGATATTAGATTTATAGATATCAGATTTTAGATTGTCAGATAAAAGATTGTGGATCCAAGCGCATTGTGTTCTTTGTATTTTGCTCTAGCCTGTTTTATGCTCTAGGGC
>DNTK01000533.1 GCA_003508755.1 Bacteroidales bacterium
TCGGTTGGATTTTCGCACGAGCTCTACACGCACGATGCCGATTTAGAAGCAGCCAGAGTATATTCTCAGCAGATAACCCATAAGGTGCTTGAAAACGGACTCCCAAAAAACATTTGTCTAAATGTAAACTTCCCTTCTGGTGAATACAACGATATTTTGGGTGTTAAAATATGTCGTCAGACCATGGGCCATTGGCAGGAAGAATTTGATAAACGCACAGACCCTGTGGGAAGAGAATATTTCTGGCTTACCGGCGAATATCATAATCACGAACCAGAGGCTACTGATACCGATGAATGGGCACTGAAAAATAAATATGTTTCAATCGTACCTGTCCATACCGATCTAACAAGCTATGAAACAATTAGATTGATAAATAAATGGGATTTTTAGATAAGCTAAAAAAATACGATATCTTTTGGATTGGATTGATTTTAGGCATCGCACTTCCATTGTTGCTTTACCCTATTTTGCGTCCTTTGGACCCCAAAAACTTTGCTTTTATTTCGGCCGATTACCACAAGGCAATGCTTAAAATGCTGCCCATGTTGTTAAGCCGTTGTGTGTTCCCAAATGCATTGCTCTTTTTCCTGTTTATCTGGAACAGATTCGACAAAATTGCTAAAGGAGTGCTCTATTCAACAGTGGGCATAACTGCTGTTTTAATTGTTATACAAATAATCTTTTAGGCCATTTATGAAGTATTTTATCATCGCAGGTGAGGCTTCGGGCGATTTACATGCAAGTAACCTTATTAAAAGCATCAGAAAAATCGATACAAATGCCGACTTTAGAGGATTTGGGGGAGATAAAATGATTGAAGCAGGTGCGGATATTAAAGTTCATTACCAAAAAATGGCCTATATGGGTGCCGTGGAAGTACTCATGAACCTCAAACATATTAAAGATAACTTTAAAATTTGTTATAAGGAGATACTGGATTATAAACCCGACGCTGTAATTTTAGTCGATTACGCCGGGTTTAATCTACGCGTAGCCAGGTTCGCAAAGGAACATAACCTGAAAGTCCTGTTTTACATTTCACCTAAAGTATGGGCCTGGAAAAAGTCACGAGTAAAAAAGATCAAGGCTTTTATTGACCAGTTATACTTAATTCTGCCCTTCGAGAAAGAATATTTTAAAAAGAAAAACTATACACAAACAACCTACGTAGGGAATCCTCTTGCCGATGCTATCGCTAACTTTAAGAAAGAAAAATCGATGAGTATTGAAGAAATGCGATTAACCCATAAGCTAAACGACAAGCCCATTATTGCGCTTCTGGCTGGCAGCCGAAAGCAGGAAATAACCCTTTGCCTGCCCGACATGCTATCAATCATACCAGATTACCCTGATCACCAATTTGTTATTGCGGGAGCCCCTTCATTACCTGAATCGGCATACCTGCCATACATTAAGCATAAAGATGTTAGTTTAGTGATGAATCAAACCTACCAACTTTTAAACCACGCTAAACATGCTATAGTTACTTCGGGAACAGCTACGCTGGAAACGGCACTTTTTAATGTGCCTCAGGTTGTGATGTATCGGTTTAATCATATCTCCTACGCAATTTTTCGTCCATTTATATGGCTAAAAGTGAAGTACTTTTCTTTGGTAAACCTTATTATGGATAAAGAAGTGGTTAAAGAGTTTCTGCAATACAACCTAGCCAGAAAAGTAAAAAAAGAACTGAAAAGAATTCTTTATGAACCTGAGTACCACAATCAGATGATCGCTAACTATAAGAAACTTGAAGCACTTGTTGGCGGTCCCGGAACATCCGATCGAACTGCTAAACACATGGTAGAATTCTTAAAAGGAAATTAATGAGGTATTTTCTTCTTTTTATCAGTTTTATATGGGTAGGTCATGTTTCTTCACAGACCATTCAAATTAGCCTTTTCAACAGCAAGAATATAAATGCTTATACCTTATCGATTCGGCAGGGAAGGTATATCCTTGAAGGTGATGGAGAAAAACTGGCAGAATACAAAAAGAACAGTATATTTTTTATCAACCGAAGAGGGAATAAGCTAGAGCTTCGGGACAGGAATTCGCAGATTGGTATTTTTAAGGAAGTTAAATTTGTGAATCAGGATGAAAACTGTATCTCATTGCTTCGGGGTGTAAACCCCACCACCAAAACCAGGGAATATAACGATGCTATTGCATTCCGTGTAAATGATTCGAAATTAAGAGCAATAAATCATATCGACCTTGAAAAATATATAGCAGCGGTTATTGAAGCCGAGGGAGGAGCCTCTGCAACTCTGGAATATTATAAAGCACAAGCTGTATTGGTTCGTACCTACACGATTAAAAGTATTTACAAGCATGCCGAAGAAGGCTTTAATCTTTGTGATGAAGTGCATTGCCAGGCATATCATGGCCGCAGCAGCCTAAATCCAGATATTTACAAAGCAACACGAGCAACTGCCGGAGAAGTGCTTATCGATAGCGATTCTATTTTATGCATGACTCCCTTTCACTCAAATTGTGGTGGTCAGACAAGTGCCGCCGGTATCTACTGGCAAAGCGACCTTTCATACCTGAAGAGTGTTTTTGATCCATTTTGTACAGACCATAAAAATGCCAGCTGGCATAAAGAAGTATCACTTCTCGACTGGGAGGGATTTCTGCAGCTAAAAGGAATTCAAGACACGGAATCATTCATGAACTACCGGTTGAGCAAGCGACAAAAATATTTTTCCGAGCAATACAATATTACGCTAAGAAATATTCGTGAGCATTTCCGGCTGCGCTCCACTTTTTTCTCCATCGAACCCACCGAAAATGGCATTCTTTTCAAGGGAAAAGGATATGGTCATGGAATAGGAATGTGTCAAATTGGAGCAATGGAGATGGCCAATGTTGGATATACATACCTGGATATTATTCATTTTTACTTCCAGCATGTTACCCTTACCGATTATAGGGAAATGGAGCTGGAGAGGTACTAAAAGTTCCCCTTACCTGAAAAAATAATCGTAGGCAATTGCTTATTCCTTGCAGTGCGGCAGTAAACAAATTGTTTTTGAATTTTTAAATACACCCCATCCCTGGATTAACGATTAGCCGAAGCCTAATTATTTTGCTATTTTGCAGCAAGCAAACGTGTGAAACCAAACAGGTAATAATCTTGTTCCTGCTCCAAAAATAACCCAGCGATAAGGAAAAAAAAGTCGCTATCTGAACAGACAGCGACTTTATAAAGAAACTAACCTTTATTCTTAGTCCAGTATCACTATTTGCTTAGTAAATACTTTATTATTTGCTGCAATCTGAACAATGTAGGTTCCACCGTCAAGATCATAGTCAGCTAGTGTAAATCCATGGTTACCCATTGCTAACTCGCCAGCATAGATATTTGCCACATTGCGACCAATTGCATCGTACATATTAATTTCAACTTTCGCAGCAGCATTAAGATTAACGTTTAAATAAGCATTTGCAGAAACTGGATTAGGATATACAGAAACATTCAGTTCCGATTCCTGCTGTGCAATTTCTGCTACTCCGGCTGCTGATTTTGGTGCTGAGTAAGCAACATAGTCAGATGATTGAACATAAACAGCATAACCTCTTGCAGGTGCTTCAACCCAGGTACGGCCATCGCCATATACCGACGAAGATGCTCCTGTAAATGCATTTTTTAGAGTGGTGTTGGCCCAGCTAGACATGCCTGTTGCTGAAGTTCCAACCCAAACACCTTTTGTAGAATTGCTGTTATTGATTACAACAATGGCACCATCTTTTGTACCGTTTCCATCTCTACGGGCAACATATACATCGCTTGTAGCGGATGATGGATAAGGATTACCTGTTTGTGTTAGTACTTCCAAACCACCACCCAGATACGTTTTACGTACAAAAAGAAGCTTATTAATATCGTCCTGCAAACTAGAAGGAATATTTACAGTATGGCTTGCATCATGATTATCAACTAAAGTAACACCGTAGTAGTGAGGGTAGAAAATACATGGACGACCTTCGTGTGTTAAGATATAAGCATATCCCATGTGCCAGTCTTTGGTAACCCACTTATCGTGTTCCTTGCCAGTATCGTGATTGTCTAACCAGGTAACCACCTGAGTACCACCCAGACCATCGCCAGAGTTGTTACGTACCATACCTGCGTTGTTTAACCAGGTCATATCAAAACCAGCGTCACCATTACACATTCCTGTTAATGAGCCTTTTAATGGGAAGTCAAATCCATCTGCATCGGCACCTTGTGCCTGAAGTCCCTGTACCCATTCCTGAATGCGAGATGCTGGGCCCCAGTATTCTCCAACAATGAATCGTTGATTACCATTCAGTAAAGGAAGGTTTTTAATCCAGTCCGATACAAAATCGATTTGGAAACCACGAACAAAGTCTAAACGGAAACCATCAAAATTAATCTCATCAGCCATCCAGTATCCCCAGTCTTCGAGGCGACTTTGAACGGTAGAACTGTAGGTATTGAAATCGTTACCAAAACCTTTGGTATTCGGTATAATAGCAGAGTTTCCTCCATTCCAGTCCCAACCAGTTAAGAAGTCGTTTCCATCAACCGGGTGAAAATCGTCATAATTCCATTCGTAGTTGGCTTCGCCGGCACCAGTATGGTTCACGTATGTAATGTGTGTATTCGTCCGTGCTTCGAGAGCAGAATTTGCAAGGTTCTGTCCATTATACCAAATTTCAAATGGATAATAACCATTTTCCTGATTATTCCATTCCCAGGAACCACCAACTTCTTTGCGGGCAGTGAGTTTAATCACGATATCATGCGAGCTTGTTACAGTAATTTTATACTCATCAATATCGCCGTAATAGCCAATAAAACCTCTCATGGTAGTACCCGATGCTCCAAAATTATCGGTGTCACCTCCACCGTTGTTAGGTTCACTTTCCCAACCATAGGTTGAGCTGCCGAAACCGGCACCGGTCCAATCAATCTGGCAATCATAAGCTCTTTGATAAAAATCATTCCAATTAAGGGCATAACCCTTTATTTTAATGTAATAATCACCAGTTCCGGCATTAGGGATCACCCATTTTATTTCGTTTGTTGGATAGGGAACATACTGCGTTCCGCCTCTAAAGGCTTCGTCAAATACATACCCTTTTACCGCTGGATTCACCTCTTCATTTTCGTCGCTGGAATATACATGATTCAGAACAGCATCGGCATAAACCGAGATATATTCTCTACCGCCGCTTGTATTATGCATTTCGGCAATCATGTTCTCCAATTCGGCACGGGAACCAAAACGGGTTTCTACCGTACCTTTTTGATTATAGTTACCCAGATCATAATGGTCGTAAATACCATATCCCATGTCCCAGATTCCCCAGTTTCCTTTTGAAGGTGCAGGAATCCAGATACCAGTAATACCAGCTGCTTTCAGTTCATCAGCCTTGTTGGTAAGATTATCCCACCATGTACCGTTTTTATTTACATCATCTACAGGTAGGTCCCAATAGAATGCCTGCATCATTGCATCATCCTGGGCATGGTTTAGATTTAAAAATGAAACTAGCAGGGTTAGAGCCAATGTCACTTTTAGTCCGAGGTAGAAATTTTTCTTCATAATGACAATTTTTAGTTAAGGTTAAGTTATGGGCGTGAATGGAAAAGTTGAATTCAGATTATTATGCATAGGCTTTTCCAACATACTGGTGCAAGATGAATTTAAAAACCCAAGCAAACGACTGAATTTTAAAAATGAGGCAAATAGGTCTTATGACTACAGGGACGATTTTAAAATTTAGGACTATATAAAATATTGACTAACTGCTTTTTAAGTTGTAGTTACTTAAAATATTCCCGTGGTGATGACTTGGTTACTTTTTTAAAAGCAAGATTAAAAGTAGACTTTGAATTAAACCCAACCTCATAAGCGAGGGCTAA
>DNTK01000103.1 GCA_003508755.1 Bacteroidales bacterium
ATAAAAAAGATTGAGTCAAAAAAAAAAAGGACCCGCCATTATACCCTCTCGCAAAAGTGTAATGTTAAAAAATACCGTAAGGATTTCGATAAACAGATTCAAGATTTTAGTCCGAAAGAGCTGAAACGCACCAGGCAGATTATTAAAAATTACTGTAAAGTATTTACCAGAAATCAGATAATAAACAAATCCAAAGAGTTTGTTCAGGAGCGCCAGGGCATAATCAGGGATTTGTTAATGCAGAAAGATAATATCGATGCCATTCATAAAATACGAATAACCCTTAAAGAGATAAGTGCCATTTTGGGTTTGCTGGTCGAATTGGAAGTTGAAGAGCTAAAACCTGAAACCTTGATTGAGCTGAAGCAATATGAAGACGATATCGGCCTTTGGCACGACTATGTGATTCTGCGTGAAAGCATCGATAAGTTCCTCAACCGCACAGCATATGAAGACATCGAAAAACGATTGGAGCTCTCGCTGTTGATCGAAGATATCAGGGACGAGGAAAACGACTTTACAGCTACCTTAAGCAGTTTCGTAGAGGGAGCCTTTGATATTATTGAAAAAGGTTTTACTACTCCTTTAAATACGACTTAAAAACCTTTTCGAATTTCTCTACTTTAGGGGTTATTACATACTGGCAATATCCCTGATTCGGATTGTTGGCATAATAGTCGTTATGGTAATCCTCGGCCTTATAAAAATTCGAAAAAGCTTCGATGGCTGTTACAATGGGTTTATTCCAGATGCCTTCACGATCGAGCTTTGATTTGAGCTCTTCGGCCACCTTTTTTTGTTCGGTATTGTGATAAAAGATGACCGAACGGTACTGTGTTCCAATGTCGTTTCCTTGTCGGTTCAACTGGGTAGGATCATGCGTTTTAAAATAGATTTCGAGAATTTCGGGATATGAAATAACTGCCGGGTCGTAGTCGAATTGCACCACCTCGGCGTGTCCGGTACGGCCGGTCACCACCTCTTTATAGGAAGGATTGATAATGTCGCCGCCGCTAAACCCGGGCTGAACATTCGATACCCCTTCCACTCGTTCGAAAATTGCTTCGGTACACCAAAAACACCCTGACCCCAGGGTAGCTGTTTGTAGTTTTGTTGTTTGTGCCATAATGGATGATGATATAAGAAAAAGATTTAATGCAAGTATATATTTCATTATTACAAATTTTAAAAGACTAACAAACCTCAGCTTCGAATGGTTCTTAGCAGGTAACTATTAAATGTGTGCAATAAAGTCGGGTAAAGATATAAATCCTTACAGCACAGAATATTACGAATTAATTAGGGGTATTGTTTTAGCTCTTCCAGAATCAGAGCAAATGAGTGGGCAGTAAATTCTTTAATGAAGAATGATAAGCTGCTGCTTATAGACTGCTTTGCCTTCTTTAGAGTGGGTGATATAATACAATCCTGTTTGAAAGCTATGGATTTTAATTACTTATAAGCTGTAATTCCTAATGATGTTAATCCTATCAGGTACAAAGTGTTGCCGGAAGCTTAGGCATAAAGAATTTTATGAACAAAAGCATTCGCTTCATTTAGCCTTTGTGATTACCTTTTTAAGTAGATAAATCCATTAAAAGTAGTTGGAATTCCAGGAATTTTTAAAACATACCAATAAGTGCCTGTAGAAAGCTCGATTCCATTTAAGTCAGTGCCATCCCAATTATTCTGATAGTTCTCTGATTGGTATAGTATTTTGCCGTTTCTATTAAATATGTTAATGGAAGTGTTTTCTTCCAATCCCTCTATAATAAATAACTCATTTATATTATCACCATTAGGTGAGAATGAATTAGGAATTTTTAGTTTTGATGATACTTGCTCGCATGAATTTACAGCAATAGATAAAAAAGTTTTATCTCCATTTCCGCATGCATTATCCCCATAGACAGATAGATCCCCAGATGTGGCCTTATCAGAAAAGTTAATGGTAATATCTTCTGAATTTCCAATGATTGAGGCTCCATCTCCACTATAATTCCAGTTATAGTTTTCTGCATATTCAATATTGGAGATACTATAATTCAAGTAATTTTCTCCGATACAAACCTCAGAATCGCCTGTAATATCACCTGGATCTTTAGGTAAAGGATTAACATTAATATACAATTCTTCCGAACGCTTTGCTGTCCCATCTGAAAATTCAGCAAGTACTGATAAATAACCACTCGTAGCATTTTGAGAAAAATCTGCAATAATACTACCTTCATTTTTTGTAACTGTCATGCCCGTTCCTGTGTAATTCCAAGTATAATTTATAATGCTTCCGTGTTCAGATAAAATTGAATAGGTCTTGTTGCTTTCTCCTTGACATATTAAATCCTCTCCATGCAGCTTCAATTCCAAGCAATCGAAGAAATATAGTTGCGCTATTTCATCCTTTGTTAATACTCTATCATAGATAATAACATCGTCTATTTTACCATTAAATAAATAATCGAGTGAGTGATGTCCAAACTCAGAGCAGCCAATCATTAAGGAGGAACTTTTATCATAAATTGTTTTTGGAATATTGCCTAAATAACCATAATATGAGTCGACTTCCGTTCCATTAACGCACAAATCAATAGTATTTGTTCTTCCATCCCAGGTTACAACAACATGAGTCCACTCAGAAAATGGAAGAGGCTTACTTGTTCTTTGCCATTCATAATCTCCATTACCGTCAGCACCATACATACAAAACCGTAAATTATTGTCGGGATATAAATCAAAAATAAAAACCCTTTCTGAATCTCCATTTGCATTATATTTTGAAACAATTGTTCCTGTATGTTCATCAGTTATCCCGTCAGTATAAATCCATGCAGAAATAGAGAGAGTATTTAATCCATCAAAATCTGTAACATCACCAAAAAATATATTGTCATTAATTCCGTCAAACAAATAAGCTCTATTTTCATTGTCACATCTATCAGCAGTCAGAGATGCTCCATTTGCTGTTCCATCAATCCCGTTAATACCCTCATCATTTGCGTTTCCGTTGAAAGGGTAATAGGCTACAACTCCTTTTGATGGTATAATTGGAGTTTCTTCATCCCTACAATCTGAATCATATAATAGTTTTATTTCCTCTTCAGATAAGGCTCTATCATATATTATTACATCATCAATTTTTCCATTGAAATATGATGCCTGATTTAAAAAGCGATAACCAATTTTTGCAGATAAATTATTATGCACTAATTCTAATCCTGTACCTGACAATATAGTTTCAATTCCTTGTCCGTTAACATACATCTTCATATCTGTTGGACCGTTAACGGTAACTGTAACATGCACCCATTCATTGGATGGCATTGCTTCTAAACTTCTGCAACTTCTTCGGTAACTTGCCCCAATAAATCTCCCATCACCATATCCAAAATTTATTGTGTTTCCTTCGTTTTTTATCAACCAAAACCCATAGTATTCGCCTGAATTAGATTCATTAAGATCTGAGCCGAAAATTAACATCGCATCATCATTATCTGCTAAAAAATCGCAGGAGATAGTGAATGGAATGTCTATTTCGTTAAAATTATTATTTAGCTCTATGTAATCATTAATTCCATCAAATTCATATGCACTATTTGGTGAATCACATATATCTTCCGTTAATGTGGCTCCATATACCGTACCATCTATTCCATTCCCACTCTCATCATTTGCATTTCCGTTGAATGGGTAATATGCCACTAATCCATTTGTCGGAACCTGAGCTCTCAAATCAGAGATAAAATAAAAAAATACAATAATCAGTAAAAACTTATAATTCATGATTCAATTATTATTTATTTACAAGATTCCTGATGCCCTTAACACCAACTAAACCCATATTCAAACCAAGCAAAATTTCATGTGTTCCGTAATTATATGCTGCTATTTTGCCAATTGTAAAACCATAATTATATCCTGCATAAAGTTTTTTATAAAGTCTTAGAGCAAACTGGATGTTTAATTGTTGGATGGAGCTGTAGGAAAAAGCAATCCAGTTTAAACCGGGTAAATAAACTTTTGAGTGTACATTTATGATAAGTGGTTCCTTATAAATTTTCTTTAAACTAACTGAGGGTTCGATACTGATTCTAGTATTCCCATTTAAGAATTTAAATCCTCCCATCATAAAGTAGCTAAATGTATTATTTTTGATAGGGTTATTACCTTGTGATTTATTAATCACCATTTTATTGGCCGATATACCCAAAAAGTAAGCATTGTTGTAATAATATATTCCGGTTGCGAAATTCATGCTAAAACCACCATTCTGATCTGTAAGAAGGAAAGGATCATTTTTATCATTGGGGTCTAATAAGGAAGTATAAATTTTATTATTAGCCAATAAAACTGACATACCAAATGAGATTTTTGATTCTCTATCTACCGGTAAATGATATGCATAAGAGAAAAGGCCCCCATTATAGGTCTGTGGCCCGAAATTATCCTGAAAAAAAGCCATTCCAATCCCTATTCTGTTTTTAATTTTTAATGGCCCCTTATTAACCAAACCTTTGGGATTATAAAAATCATAAGAACCTATTCGGTAATTACCAGCCACCAGATAAGTAATGGGGGATTCTGAAAAGCCTAGCCATTGTTTCTTAATCGATGAATGGGCTACCGGATAATATTCTGATCCTGTGCAGGCTGGATTTGTCATAAAGGGAGCCAGGTAGTCATTTGTAAATAAAAATTGTTCCTGGGAAAAAACGGACATATAGCCATTAAATATCAGTAATAAAGTAACAATTCTCTTCATTTCTTATTTGCTAATGATTTTGAAAGTTACCCTTCGGTTAACCTGTCTACCTTCTTTAGTTTCATTAGTGGCCAAAGGCTTTAAGTAACTATACCCAGCATACTCCAGCCTTGACGACTCAATACCTTTTTCTATTAAATAGGCTACCACCGCTTCAACTCTTTCCCTTGACAATTTCAAATTAAAATCATATCCGCCGACGTTATCTGTATGGCCTTCTAATTTTATTCTTAAAAGAGGATTATTATCAAGAAACTCTTTAAGCCTTTTTAAGTCAATATATGATTGTTGCAACAATTCACTGCTATTAAATTCAAATTGAATGTTTTCAAGCACAATAGCTGAGTCAACTTCAATCTCATCGATGATGAGTAGAGTATCAAAAATAACCTGATCCAAATCTGGTGATGCTTTAAACCTTATATGGATTTTTTCAACTATTATGTCATCAATGTAATAATATGAAGCTCTCTCATCCTCAACTAAATCCCACTTATATCTTTTTCTCCTCTCCTTAGGAATATTAATCCTTCTCTTAGAAGTTTTTCGGTCTGATTTGAAGTTTCCTAAAACAATATTACTTTCACCGCCCTTTGCTTTGAATAATGAATGAAACGTAACCCAGTGGTCCGTATTCTCAATAATCTGGGAGTTAAATTCCACTTGTGGATCGATATCCAGGGGCTTAATAGCCTGAGTTATTCCATAGCTCGAATTGGAAAAATAAATTCCAAAGTTTTTTATTGCTATTGTAGATTCAGTATCCAACCTTAAAGACAATTGGATTCTATATAAACTATCTTTTTCCAAGGTGCCTTTTAATGGCGCTTCAATAAATTCTCTTACGTTTTTTATGTTTCGAAATTTACTTGCACGATAACAAAATATGCCCACAAATCCATCTCCTGATTTTGGAGCAATATTGCCCATATATTTATTGTAAATATTATTATGCGGATTAACTGCACTGAAATTGAAATAATCGGGCGTATCAGATTCCTGAACTCTATGCCATTTGGAAATATCAACGATTGAAAAATCCACGAATTCTTCAAATGAAGAATTTATAACTAAATTTTGAGCTCTTGTGTTACAATGAAAAATGATGTAAACAAAACATGCAAGAAATAGCCTAACCAACTTTTTGAGAAAGATTTAATTATAATTTCGGTTACAAACATACACTTTTTTTTCAAAGTTAGTAGAAAGAATAATACATAGGTAAATCTAAAAAACAAATTTTCTACAGGCTTTAAGTATTTTAAAATCAAAATAAATTGGCAAAATCATGGGAGTTTATTATTTGTGTGAACAAATTTTACAGCCTTAAAGCTAATACCGGATGTATAAGTGGCTTATTTGGAACAATATTATCATTAGCTTGGCAGAAGCCCACAGCAACTAATACGCTGAAGATGAAAGCAATGAAGAATGAATTTTGGTAACAGAATAGAAACAGTTTTATGGTTTAAATATTTCTATTGCCTGAATTGTTATGCAATGAAAGATTTAGCCATAGTAATTACATTTACATTTCAGAATACCCTAAAAGTTTTAGGAACTTGAAGTAAAAATGTTTTTAAAAGATACTACTTTTATGGCAAATGTAATCTACTATGAATTTACCAACTGATGTTACTATAATAGGCTTGGGATATATTGGTCTGCCAACTGCTGCCCTGATTGCAAAACAGGAGGTGAAAGTTAACGGAGTAGACATAAATCCTAGTGTAGTTGAAATTATTAATGAAGGAAAAATACATATTGTTGAACCCGATCTGAATGATTATGTGCAGGAAGCCGTTAGCAGGGGTTTTTTAAAAGCGTCGACAAAGCCCTCTCCGGCCAATGTATATATTATTCTTGTGCCCACACCCTTTAAAGGAGATCATGAACCTGATATTTCCTATGTTGAAGCAGCAACACGCGCAATTGTGCCTCTTCTAAAAAAGGATGACCTTTATATAATTGAATCAACCAGTCCAGTGGGAACTACCGAAAAAATGGAGCAACTTATTTATACCGAACGTCCGGAACTAAAAGACCAGTTGCACATCGCTTATTGCCCGGAGCGTGTTCTTCCGGGTAATATAATGTATGAGCTCGAAAACAACGACAGGGTTATTGGCGGTACAAATGAAACATCCACCCAAAAAGCGGTTGAATTTTACCGCATGTTTGTGAAATCTGAACTTCACAAAACCAATGCCCGTACAGCTGAAATGTGCAAGCTTACAGAAAATTCATCGCGCGATGTTCAGATTGCATTTGCCAATGAGCTGTCACTCATTTGCGATAAAGCAGGTATTAATGTCTGGGAGTTAATTGATTTGGCCAATAAACATCCCCGTGTAAATATTCTTCAGCCCGGCAGTGGAGTCGGGGGACACTGTATTGCTGTTGATCCATACTTCATTGTTTCAGATTATCCCCTTGAAACTAAAATAATTGGCAGTGCCAGAGAAGTCAACAACTACAAGTCATTTTGGTGTGCAGAAAAAATTGAAACTGCCAAAAAGGATTTTGAACAAAAACATGGCAGAAAACCGGTAATTGCCTGCATGGGACTTGCCTTTAAACCTGATATTGATGATTTGAGAGAATCGCCTGCAAAATACATCGCACAGAAAGTATTGCAAGCCGATAATAATTCGGAAGTTTACTTTGTTGAACCCAATATAAGCGAACACACCGTTTTTAAACTCACCGATTACAATGAAGCCTACGATAAAGCCGATATTATTGCATTCCTGGTTGCTCATAAGGAATTTAAGGGGCTTAGCAAAAGAAAGGATAAAATTATTTTAGACTTTTGTGGTGTTTTTAAGTAATTAGCCATCTGAAAAACAATAAATATTATTCCTTATGAAGCGAATACTGATTGTATTTGGTACTCGGCCCGAAGCAATAAAAATGGCCCCGCTGGTAATGGCGTTTAAAGCTAATCCGGAAAACTTTGAAACTAAAGTTTGCGTAACCGGGCAACACCGCGAAATGCTCGATCAGGTATTAACTCTTTTTGATATTGAACCTGACTTTGATTTAAACATCATGAAATCCGGACAGGACCTTTACGATGTTACCAGCAAAGTGATTTTAGGTATGCGGGATGTATTGGCACAATATGAAGCAGATATTGTATTTGTGCACGGCGATACCACAACTTCTACCATGTCGGCTCTTGCCGCTTTTTATAGGCAGATTCCTGTAGCACATATTGAAGCCGGATTAAGAACAAACAACATTTATTC
>DNTK01000271.1 GCA_003508755.1 Bacteroidales bacterium
GAATTACTGATGGAGGAAAAATTCAGGAACTATTCCGAAAAATACTGGAACAGCCGTACCATGGCCCCTTCAGCTTTGCTTTATTATGTAGGTTTTGATAAGAAGGTAGAAAACGTTTCGCATCATACCCTCTTCTTCGATACCGATTTCAAAGAGCATGCCGAAATGATATATGACGAACCGGGCTGGCCTGATAAACCGCTGTTTTATGCCAGTTTTACAAGCATTACCGATGACAGCGTTGCTCCGGCCGGAAAGGAAAACGCTGTGTTTCTTATACCGCTTGCTCCAGGCATTGAGGACGATGAGGCCACAAGAGAAAAATATTTCAATCAGATACTAAACAGAATGGAGGGTATGATTAAACAAAAGCTTTCCGATTCTGTTATATTCAAAAAGTCGTACTGTGTATCCGATTTTAAGCGGGATTACAATGCTTTCAGAGGCAATGCGTATGGTCTGGCCAATACACTAAGACAAACAGGCTTCCTGAAACCAAGGCTCGAAAGCAAAAAAATTCGTAACTTGCTGTACACAGGACAACTCACTGTTCCGGGACCGGGGGTGCCACCAACAATAATCTCAGGCAAAATAACTGCCGGTCTGGCCGATAAAAAACTTAAAAAGTAATGACATGAAAGATTTATACGAAGACGTTACCTATAAAGTGAGTAAACTGGTTACCAATAGTTACAGCACTTCATTTTCGCTGGGTGTATGGCTTTTACACCATTCAATTCGTCGTGCCATTTACAGCATTTATGGCTTTGTTCGTTTTGCGGATGAAATCGTCGACACTTTCCACGAAAACAACAAGGAAAAACTCCTGAATGAATTCGAAGCCAATTATTACAAAGCATACGATGAAGGTATCAGTCTTAATCCCATTCTAAACGCTTTTCAACTTACAGTGAAAAAATATAATATCGATGATGATTTAATTCAGGCTTTCCTGAAAAGTATGCGTTGGGATTTACACAAAAACGACTATAATGAGCGGGAAATCAAAGAATACATTTATGGCTCGGCCGATGTGGTAGGGCTTATGTGCCTTAAGGTTTTTGTGGATGGTGACGAGGCCAAATACAAAGAGCTTAAACCTTATGCGGTAAGACTGGGATCAGCTTTCCAGAAGGTGAATTTC
The DNA here is from genome assembly GCA_003508755.1 of Bacteroidales bacterium. Lineage (GTDB taxonomy): Bacteria > Bacteroidota > Bacteroidia > Bacteroidales > UBA10428 > UBA10428. Next base: position 1,145 of record DNTK01000271.1, read on the forward strand.
CTGCGCGATTTAAATGCCGATGTCAACCAACTTCACCGAACATATTTCCCCATTTTGAAGCATGCACCACTCAACCGGGAAAATTTGAGTTTTATAATCGATGATATTTCCAAAGACTTCAATGTAGCACGAAAAGGAATTTTGATGCTACCCGAATCCTCTCGCACCGGGGTTTACACAGCATATTTATATTACTTATCGCTTCTGAGAAAAATAAAGCGAACAGCGCCAAAAAAAATTATGCAAAGTCGGATAAGAATTTCAAACCTGCACAAAATGGTGTTACTCAATCAGGCATATTTTTCTGTGAAGGCAAATTTGGTTTAGAATCCAATATACTATTTCTGAATGCTTTACACCATTCACCTGAATATGTATGCCGAAAACTATTCACTAATTGCTGTTTACTGAAAACTGTTTACTGAAATATGAGTCTCTACCTAATCATCATGTTGGTTTCCATTGCTGTACCTTTTGCACTAAGCTTTGAAAAAAACTTAATGCTCTATAAGCGCTGGAAGTATTTATTCCCGGCCATCGGACTATCGATGATTCCATATCTGATTTGGGATGTAGCGTTTACTAAAAACGGCGTATGGGGATTTAACCCCGCCTATCATGGTAATGTTGTAATCCTTGGGCTCCCGCTCGAAGAAATCCTGTTTTTTGCAATTATACCCTATGCATGCGTTTTTACTTATTATGTGTTTAAGTTTCATTTTCCGAGATATACCCTCTCGCCAAAATGGACCATGATATTTAGCTATATTTCTGTTGTATTTGCATTGGTCTTTACATTCATTTACCGCGATAGAATTTATACAGCCGTTAATTTACTCTTCTTTGCAATTGTTATATACAGAGCCAATATACTCAACCGTGAAATGCTTGGCAGATTTTTGCTCGTTTTTCCAGTGCTTTGTATCCCTTTTGTGATTGTAAATGGTATACTAACAGGTACAGGAATTGAAAATGAAATAGTCTGGTACAATAACAATGAAATTATAGGCTGGCGCTTGGGAACCATTCCATTCGAAGATTTCTTTTATGCTTTTAGTCTTATTGTTCTTAACTTGCTTTTATTGGAATTATTTGAAAAATGGGATCTAAAACGAAAAGCAAAATAAAATCAGTGGGAGTAATTGGCTCGGGAGTGGGTGGTCTGGCTATTGCCATACGAATGGCCACCAAAGGTTATCAAGTAACAGTTTTCGAAAAAAATGACCATCCGGGAGGCAAGCTTTCACAAATTAAAGCAAAAGGCTACCGCTTCGATACCGGCCCCTCACTGTTTACTCTGCCAGAGCTGGTTGATGAGCTCGAAGACTATGCAGGTGAAAAAAAATCACAGCAACTGCCCTACAAGAAGCTTGATATTATTTGCAAATATTTTTACCAAAATGGTAAAACCATAAACGCTTATACCGACCCTGAGCGATTTGCCCAGGAATGCAAGAAGCAGGTTGGTGAAAACCCGGATCGCATCCGTACACACCTCAAAAAAGTAGAAATACTATACAAGCAAACTGCCAACATCTTCCTGTTTAACTCACTGCATCGGATAAAAAATTACTTCAGATGGGAAGTATTAAAGGCAGTACTGCGGTTCGATAGGGTGAACCTGTTCAGCACCATGCACAACGAAAATCAAAAACGCTTTACTACCCCGGAAGTGATTCAACTGTTCGATCGCTATGCCACCTACAACGGCTCAAGTCCTTTTATGGCTCCGGCTACCCTGAATGTAATCGGGCACCTCGAAAACAATATCGGCGCCTACTTTCCGACACAGGGAATGTATGCAATTGCGGAGCATTTACATCAACTAGCTGTGAGCAAGGGAGTTGATTTTCAGTTTAACAAATTGGTAAAAAGAATTGTGATTGAAAACAAACAGGCCAAAGCAATCGAGACCGACTCTGGGATACATACTTTTGATATTATCTGCTCCGATACCGATGTGAGCTACCTGGCCGATAATATGCTTCAGCACCCTCTGGAGAAACGACTGAAACGAATGCAACCTTCTTCATCGGCCCTTATTTTTTATTGGGGGGTAAAGAAAGAATTTCCAGAGCTGGAACTTCACAATATTATATTCAGCAACAACTATCGAAGCGAGTTTGATGCCTATTTTAATAAAAAAACCATCTACCATGACCCATCGGTGTATATTTTTATCAGCAGCAAAATGGTAAAGGAGGATGCTCCACCAGGACGCGAAAACTGGTTTGTAATGGTAAATGCACCCACAACTGACGGACAAAACTGGGATGAACTGATTAAGGAAACACGTAAAAACATAGTAAAAAAAATAAATAACAGGTTTAACGTTAAAATTGAAAATTTTATCGAATACGAGGAAATTGGCAGCCCGCTTACTATCGAAGCCAACACCCTGAGCAAAGGAGGAGCTTTGTACGGACATTCTGGCAATTCCAAGTTTGCCACCATTTTGCGACACCCCAACTTCCTGCGTTCTATTAAGAACCTGTATTTTGTTGGAGGCAGTGTGCACCCGGGAGGCGGTATTCCGCTTTGCCTTGCCAGTGCAAAGATTGTGGATAAAGAGATTCCGGGGAATCTATGATGAAGAATGAAAAATGAAGAATGTATTATACTGAAGGAATAATTCAATAACTGATAACTGTTAACTCTTAACTGTTAACTGTTAACTGATAACTGATAACTGATAACTGTAAACGATGACGATAAAAACCCTCATATCAGAAAAATACATCCCCTATACCATTATGTTCTTCTATCTGGTGGGCTTAGTCTTGTTTATTGTGCCGGTTGCAAGAGACTTGTTTTACCTAACCATTGCTCCATCACTTTTACTGGTGACCACTGCCATGCTGGCTTTCCATAAAGAATGGTCATTAAAAACCATACTGGTACTTTTCACCATTTTTGCTGTGGGAATCGGTATTGAGATTATTGGAGTAGAAACCGGCGAGATATTTGGCACATACAGCTACCAGGAGGCCCTTGGACCTAAAATTGATCATGTACCGTTAATGATTGGCCTTAACTGGGTGGTTCTTACCTATTGTTCCAATGCAATCGTCAAAAAACTTACGAAAAATACGTTCATCATCGTTCTTTTCGGAGCATTATTAATGGTAATTTACGATCTCGTTCTTGAACTCGTTGCCCCTACCCTGCACATGTGGAAATTTTCGACCCCATACCCTCCTTTCAGAAACTTTCTGGGATGGTTTTTGCTTGCAGTAGTTTTCCATGTTTTGTTGATTACATTTAAAATTAACACAACAAACAGAGTAGCTCGTTTTGTATTTTTTATTCAAATGGTGTTTTTAATGCTCATTTATTTTCTGGACTCCTGAAACGTTATTTATTTAATGCAGAACATGATAACACAAAGTGACAATAACTTCTTTCATAAATTTTTGTTATCTTTCATGATATGAATTGCCTAATGAATCACTCCATTCCATTATTTGTGCACCCCATCAGCAATCTTGCAAACGAAACAAAGTATTTATCGGGCATCGAAATTAAACTCAACAGTAAAAACAACACTTCCAAATGAAAAAGAAAATCGTAGTTATCGGAGCAGGTTTTGGAGGACTCGCAGCAGCTATACGGCTGGCAGCAAAAGGTCACGATGTTCATCTTTTAGATAATCGCGATAAACCCGGCGGAAGGGCTTACCAATACGAAATAGATGGGTTTAAATTCGATGGAGGTCCAACAGTAATTACTGCACCTTACATCTTTGATGAAATTTTTGAAGCTGTTGGAAAGAAAAAAGAAGATTACATCAATTTAGTTCCACTGGACATTTATTACCGCTTCTTCAGCCATGATGGAAAATGGCTCGACTATACCGGAAATCTTGATGAACTAAGCAAAGAAGTTGAAAAATTCAATCCCGGGGATGTAAAAGGATTTAAAAAGCTGGCAGAAAATGTAAAATCTATTTTTAACCTGTTTAGTTCTTTCACCGATAAACCCTTCCGTAACATGAAAGAAATGCTGCGGATTATACCTCCTACCTACAAACTGAATGGGCACATAGGTACTTACAGATTCGTTTCAAAGTTTATTAAAAATGATTTTTTAAGACAGGTTTTTTCCTCTCACCCCTTGTTGATTGGCGGAAGTCCATTGGAAACTCCTTCTTTTTATACCTTAATTGCTCAGTTTGAACGCGAATGGGGCTTGTATTACTCCATGAACGGAACCTATGCCATTATAGAAGCATTTGCCAAGTTGTTTCGCGAAGCAGGCGGCACCTTAAAGTTAAACTCCGAGGTCACTGAAATTATCTTTGAGAAACGAAAAGCGACGGGAGTGGTATTAAAAACCGGTGAAAAGATTTCTGCCGATGCGGTGGTCTGTAACTCAGATGTAGCAAATACCTACCTGAACCTCATACCCGAAAAGAAAAGAATATCGCTGCTAAGCTGGAGAATGAAAACCATGAAATATTCGGTATCGCTGTTTGTTTACTATTTCGGAACTAAAAAACGGTATCTCGACTCCAAGCTGCAGCACCACAACCTGATTTATGGCAAAAACTTCAAAAAGCAGATGAAGCAACTATACAACGGAAAAAGCCTTCCCGAAGAAATGTTTCTTTACCTGCATATGCCCAGTCGTATCGATTCGACTATATCACCTGAAGGCACTGAAAGCTTTTATGTTTTGTCTCTTGTTCCTAACCTCAGGGTTGATCCGGGCTGGGAAAACATGGCAGAATCCTATAAAGATAAAATAGTCGATTATCTGGAAGAAAACTTTCTTCCCGATCTACGGGAAAACATTATTGCTGAACATCACATCGATCCTATTCACTTCAGAGATACACTTAAAAGCTATAAGGGAGCTTCTTTTTCTTTCGCACCCAAGCTATCACAAACAGCCTATCTGCGGCCTCTGAACAAATCCAAACGCTATGAAAACCTCTATTTTGTAGGGGCCGGAACACATCCCGGACCAGGTGTTCCGGCGGTAATTTCATCAGGTAAAATTGTTGCAGATATGATCGACTCCTAAACATTTAGCTACATGACAAAAGCATTCGATATAGGTTTTGGAAAAACAGACATTGAAGTTTCTATTGATAACCTTCCGATAC
>DNTK01000163.1 GCA_003508755.1 Bacteroidales bacterium
AGGTAATAGTTTTGTTTATACGGCATACTAACAAGTTTTTAGATTGTTTTGTTTAATCTTTTATCTTATTTTGTTTAACTTTTAGATTTTATAACGAAACCACTTGAATTTACTGCCCTTTGAAAGAATTTATTATTTTAAAGGGAGTGAAAAAGAGTCAATAAAAAAGTAAAAATTGAGCTATGGCAGTGAGAAAAAACGCAATAGATAGATGGTATTTTACCGCTAGAGAAAAATTAAGGGTGCATCAATGGCTTGTTCAACCGCGTTTACGTCAGAGGTAATCCCAAGGAAAAAACCACCTCCACCAGACCCACATATTTTTAGAAAGTACTGCTTCGATTCTATGCCATCCTTAAAATGGTTCATAATATTCGCAGGTATTAATTCGCTCATGTGGGCTAATTGAAATTCAGATAATCCTTTGAAGCAAAGTAAAAAAGCTTCCAGTTTTTTATTCAGAAGGTTTTTAATTGCTCCATTCGAGTATTGTTGATAGGCCGATCGAAAGGTTTCAGAAAACCCATCCTCATTCATCTTACCCATAAACTGAGTTACTAAATCACCTGTTTTGCCGGGCAATTCACTGTCTAGTAAAAAGAATCTAAGTTTACCACGGTTGGGAATTATGGATTTTTCAAGCTGCATCAGACTGCCACTCTTCCTCACCAGAATAGATGCACGGAGTAAGGAAACCAGAGGATCTATTCCCGAACTAACACCATGAAAATGTGATTCGATGAGTGCAAGCGTGGTTTTTAGAGCGCGTAAATCAGTTTTTTCCCGTTTAGATGAGGGTTGAAAGTAATTATCAAAAATAGAAGCGACCAATGCACCGGAACTACCAAGACCATAATTGAGAGGTATGTTACTATTAAAGGCGAGTCCGTTCTTAATATCGTAATTTAGTTTATCTAAATCGACTTTAAACGGTAGGCTCTGACTTATCTTTTTTAAATGAGCGTATATACCTCTTAAATGTTTGTCTTCGTTCGTGTTAGTAAGCTGCAATTTACCGGAATAATCGGAAAATGGAATAGCCAGCGCATCAAGACCTAGCAGTATGCCATATTCGCCAAAAAGCAATAACTTAGAAGGGTATTTTCGTCTCTTTACAGCCATAAAAACTACCGGGTAAATTCATCGACAAGCATTTCCGGACCTCTGCCAATGGAACCCACAATATATTTATTATCAACACACAGGGGCACCAATTCTGATTCGATAAATGTTTGAACTTTTTTTTCTTCTTCAGCCGGATAAATAACATGGACATTCGGTCCGGCATCAAGGGTAAAACTTATCTTACTTTTGGTTTTTTCACGAAATTCCTTAATCTTCTGCATGATAACTAAAGAATTCGAAGAAAGTAATGTATACCATGGATTTGCGGTCATCATCATTGCGTGCAGGCTTAAAGCCTCATGCTCAAGAATAAAAGCAAACTTGTCGAAATCACCCGAGCGCATACTGGCTATTATTTCTTTCAGATTTTTTCCTGCCTCAGAAAACCGGGTTAATGCATATGGATGGTTATTCATTAAACCATGCCCCACCGAACTCGAAACTTTTTTCTCTGTGCTATCAACCAGCAATATAATATCGCGCAGGCATTTAAAATCGGGGTGTATGGGAACCTTAAGATCCACAGCGAAATTATCGGAGGAACCATAGATGTGTTCTGTTTGACCCCAGACAGAATACTCAGCGAATAACGAACGTGAAGCACTGCCTGATCCAAGCCGTGCTAATTCTGAGACACGTCTGTAGAAATCTTCTTTAAATGCAGTTCCAAGCCGCTGTTCAATTGTACCTAAACACAATGCCAAAGCACTTAGCGCACTGGCAGAGGAGGCAATACCGGCAGAATGCGGGAAACTGTTTTCACTCGATATCTCCAATCTGTAATGATTGAGAAAACTTAGCTGCCCGGAAACCTGATTTAAATATTCTTCAATACGCTCAGAAAATTTCTTGTTTTCTTTGCTGTTGAATTTAAACGTGAATTCGATATTTTTTTTGGTTCTTTTTTCACCTAAAACAATGGAAGTATCGGTAAAACACTTACTAAGTGTCATGCTTAAGGATGGATTCTTAGGTAATTGAACCCCATGTTTCCCCCAATATTTAATAAAAGCAATATTTGAAGGACTGCGCCATGCAACTTTTGCCGTCATTTTTTATGTTTAATCATTTGGTTAAAAGGTATAATAACTGAAAGACCGAATTGTTCAAAATATTGTCGAATATAGCTTTCAGGCATTTCACTCACTGCAAGAAAGAAATCTCCACCCCAGGCTCCAAGTGATTTAATGGCACCTCTGAAGGACTCAAACTGCCCTGCAACAGAATCTTTTTTGAGAACTTTACGCATTAATTGTTCATGTTGATAAACAAGCTGAATTAAATCCTTAACATTATCGCATTTTGTAACCTTATCAGTAATGGCGCTGACTTCTTCAACAGCCAATTTGTAATCATAAGTATCCCAATTTATTTTGTTAAGTTGGCTCTCCGTTGCCTGTTTCTTACCGGAATAGATAAAGTAGCTATGTTCCTTTATTGTACTCCCTAAGTTAATTATTTTAACAAGTCGCTCATTATCAGATGTTTTTTGGTAATATATGGGTGAATTGTGTCCAGCACATGCAATATCATAGCCTGAACCTTTTGACACTTTATTGTGCAATTTAAAAGGATCTACCTGCGCCCATGCGGCTATATTATTTATGAGCGTTGAGCTTGTTCCTAACCCCCAATTGATTGGAAAATTTGTTTTTGTTTCTGCCAACATGCCACCAGAAGCGTTCAAAAAGCCACCATGAAGCAACTTAGCATTCAAAAGTATATTCTTCAAATATTCTGCCGTTGCGGATGACGTGCTTTGTATTACCCGCAAATCCGGTAGTTGAAATGTAGCTTCAAACCAAGTATCAGAAAACTCATAAGCTATCCATCTCAGCCGATTCTTCTCTTTGAGATTACTGACGTTTAAATCCTGACCATAATTAACGGGGATTGCCAGTGCCTTGGCACCATGCATTACCAGGTATTCGGCAGTTAACAATATTTTTCCGTTAGAATAATGGTAGAAATTCACAATTTTTTATCAATTTATTCGGAGGTCTTATTCCGAGCGTAGTTTTTTCAGGTAATATTCAACCTCGGCATTGCTGATAGTTTTATCGCTAAAATACTGCTTAACCAATTCTGTTTCCTGGGCAGTGGCTCCCAGACCAGATAGTATATTTGAAAGATGCATTTTCATATGTCCTTTTTGAATTCCTGTTGTTGTAAGTGCCTTCACTGCCGCAAAATTCGATGCCAGTCCAGCAGCGGCAATAACTTTCATAAGTTCTTCTGCTGAAGGATTACCAAGAATATCAAGAGAAAGTTTGGTTAAAGGATGTAAGGCTGTTACACCTCCTACAGTGCCAACCTGCATTGGAATGATAGCCTCGAACCGAAAAATATCGTCTTTTACAGTGGCATGAGATAAGCTGCTGTAAGTGCCGCTTTTAGAAGCATATGCATGACCGTTGGCTTCGATGGCCCGCCAGTCGTTTCCAGTTGCCAAAGCAACAGAATCAATACCATTATACATACCTTTATTATGTGTAACTGCGCGATTGACATCAACCTCAGCAATTTCTACTGCACGAACAAACTTCCGGGCAAAGTCGAAGGTATCCATTCCCAAACGGCCATCATCGAGTTCAGATACCGGAGTGTCGACCCAAATTTTTACTGCATTCTCAGGAGAATAGTTTGAAAGAATGGACATTACTACCTCCAGTATATAGGCATCTAGCGTGGGATCGTTATGAAAGATTGAGTTGATCTCATTTGCTATTCCTTCGAGGCAGGAATTCATGTAGTTCGCCCCCATGGCATCACAGGTGTTAAATCCCACGTTCAATTGAAAATACTCTGAGAGCTGACTGCTTTTATCGAGCAGAGAAATTGTTTTTATACCTCCACCTCGTTTTATCATTTTATCATTGATGCTTGCAACTGCTGCAAAGAGCCTGTCTTTATACTCCTCTATTTTTGAATTGAAAAGATCAAAAGAAATATCCGAAATGATATGTATCTGTCCGTATTTTGTATTTCCAATAATTTCAGTCTTAAACCCCCCTCTCTCAAACCAGAATTTAGCACTTTTAGCCGCTGCCGCCACCACAGAACTTTCTTCCGTTACAAAAGGCACCAGGTATTCCTGACCATCTATTAAAAAATTTGGGGCAATACTATATGGAAACGGGAAAATAGATATGACATTCTCGCTAAAGGAAGTTATTAGCTCCTCGGTTTCTTTCTGCCCCAGCCGTGTCAAGGTAAAAAGCTCCTGGTCGGACTCTCGCCCGATATGTTCCAAAATAAGTTTCTGTTTTTCGGCGGTAGAAAGTTTGGAAAATCCTTTTATCATAGGTATTCAGGATTTATTCTTAGGTACGACTCAGCAAGGGTAAGTCCTTTAACCTGGTTGCCAACAAATCTGTGCAGTTGCTCATAACTTTCCTTTGCATGTTTTAATACGGATGATGCCATGCCATAAATAGAATGAAC
>DNTK01000599.1 GCA_003508755.1 Bacteroidales bacterium
GTACCTGTGTACACTTCGGCATTTAAATATAAGCGGGCAAGTAGTGCATAAGCTGCATATTGATTCATCCTGCCATAAATTTCTGAAGTTGGCAGATCAGGAATAGCATCCAAAAGTTCTTCCTCTATAAAATCAAAAGCTTCCGTTCTTGTTGATTGGGGAACATCTACCTCAGGTAGTTGTGTTAATTTTATATTACCAAATAAGTCCATCAGTCGCCAAAAGATATACGCCCTTAGCGCCCTTACGGAAGCCTCTTGTTCAGTATTTAAAGGACCTTCTGCAGTTCCATTGACCAAAAGGTTGTTGCACTGAAATATACCACGATAATTATCCACCCAAGCTCCATTCAATCCGTCATTTGTGGGTAAAAAATTGTGACGATGCATGTTTAACCAAATTCCACCGTCAAACCAGTCACCGCCTTTCTGGGTAATAACCGCCTCGTCAGTAGATACTTCTGTAACAGAAAAATAACTGTTATGATTTGCAGTTCCCGTTAATAAAGTTGAATAAGCAGGGCCCAAACCGTCATTGGGGACGGGTGTATTTGAATTGGCACTTATACCAAATCCGGGGTTTTTAACCTCCTGATTTTCATTTAATTGGGATTTTAATTCTTCATCCAAATCCGTACAACCAAATCCCAAGATCAAAAATGGAATTAATAGTATTTTATAAGAAATTTTCATCTCTAAAATTGTTTTTAATTAAAATGTCAAATTGGCTCCTAAAGTAAAAGTTCTAGAAGTGAAATAGTTATTTCTTCTGTCAATACCCGGTGATAGTACATCAGGATTACCCAAATCCAATCTACCACCGTTATCAACAGCTCCGAAGTCTTGCAATACCGGCTCAGGATCAATACCTGTGTAATTCGTAATGACGAATGCGTTTTGAACCGTAAAATAAGCCCTGATACGATCGAAAGCTCCACTGTTCGACATGTCGAAATTATAACCAAGTGTAATATTATCTAGTTTGAAAAAATTTGCTTTTTCTACATACAGTGAGCTATACTGGGCAAAAGTCAATCCATCGACAGCCTTGTCAGTAATTACCCTATTAAATGATTTTATAGCTCCTGGATCTATTGGTTCATAAAAAGCGCGGTATGTGTTGACTAAACTATGCCCAAAAGCACCTCTGAAAAAGGCATTTAAATCCCAATTTTTAAACGTGAGTTGGTTGGTCCAACCAATTTCCAGATCAGGCAAACCGCTGCCTAGCTGTTCAAAATCTCCATCTTCCGCTAACGCATCTCCTGGAGCCGTAACTAATCTACCATCTCCGTTAAGATCCACAAAATTTGGTGACCCGTCCTCATTTACTCCGGCAAATCTCGGCCCCCAGATCTGACCGATCTCTTCACCAATAGCGACCCTGATCATATTTGTACCATTTTGACCAGGCGCTCCTAAATTGGCACGCACTTCCTCATCATTAATGTAATCTTCCAAAGTGGTTCGGTAGGTACTCAAAACAACTCCAGTGTTCCAATTAAAATCTGTTCCAACAAAAGCATCATAGTTTAGTGAAAGCTCGAAACCATTTGTTTTCAATTCACCCACGTTTTCGAACCTTTGATCTGTGGCATATATTTCAATTGGAACATCTCTTAGTATTATGAAATCTGAAATATTTCTTGTGTAATAATCCAATGAACCGGTCAACCTGTTGTCAAAAAATCCAAAATCAAGACCGAAGTTAGTTTCAGCTTTTTCTTCCCATCTCAGATCTTCGTTGGGAGCTCTATCAAGACTAATATTTCCTGTACCATCATATGAATAAATCCATTCCTGTTGTGATTGACCTGATTGCCGGGGTAATGAACCGGTTACTCCATATCCAACCCTAAATTTCAATATATCCACTCCAGACAGGGCTAAGTATCTATTAATATCTACCCCAGCGCCTAATGCAGGAAAAGTACCCCATCTATTGTTTTCACCAAGTTTAGTGGATCCTTCTCTTCTCACTGAAGCATTGAAATAAATACCGTCGTCTATGGTAAGATTAACTCTTCCAAAAAAAGCAATTATTTTTTCATTTGGTGTTTGAAAACCTTCAAAAATAAGCCTATCCGGACGTCTCCTATTTCTATCTCCAGTGTTTATTATACCCCAGAAACCGGCAGCATCATAAGGGAAGTTAGTTGCTTGTACAGTAAACTGTTCTGTTGAATTTTCCTGATAGGAATAACCAGCAGTAGCTGTCAAGCCTACAATCCTGAAATCATCTGTATATGTTGCAAAAGTTTCGAAGAGCGTAAACCTGGTGTCTTCTGTAAATCTTCTAGCTAAACTATTATTGTTGAGACCTCGAAAAAATGCCGTTGCTGGATAGAATTCCGAATTTTTTCTATTCCCATATTGTTGTCCAAAATTAGCGGTAATCGAAAGTTCATCAATTATACTGAATTCACCTTGAATATTAAAATTCAGAGTTCTATTCGTGCCTATATTTTCATTTTGGTCGATAATGGCAACCGGGTTAAAATTATCAAATAATACATTCTCGTAGAAATTTCCATTATCGAAACGTATTGGAGCAGTAGGGTTGTACAATGTGGCATACCTTAAAGCCTCATTAAAGGAGAAATTGCTTTCCCTATTGGTCAAAGAAAAATTGAAATTTAATTTTAATCGATCATTAATGGTATAGGTTGTCAAATTAGCTCTTGCATTCAATTGATCAAAACCGGACTCTTTCAGTATACCGTTTATATCCCTGTAATTAGTGGAAACACGAAAGGTTGTTTTTTCAGTACCACCTGAAACTGCTAAATTGTGTACTTGCGACCATCCCGTTCGGGTTACTTCGTCCTGCCAGTCTGTTCTGCCTCCCAAATCATTACCCCCCGCACTTATATATTCATCGGGTGTCATAATTGGTTGCTTATCTAAAATATTCGCTGCTGACACGAAACCATTATAATCAACCTTGATGCCACCTTTTTTTCCTGATTTGGTAGTAACAAGGATTACACCAGAAGAACCTCTTGAACCATAAATAGCTGCGGCAGATCCGTCTTTCAATACGTTGATGGATTCAATATCATTGGGGTCTACGTTGTCCAACGAAGCTCCAATTACACCATCAATAACAACCAATGGTTCCGTGTTGGCGCCCACAGTGGAAATACCCCGAAGACGCACGGTTGCGTTGGTATTAGGGTCACCCCCTTTATTGTAAACACTTAAACCAGGCACTTTACCTTGTAGTAATTGAGCCGGATCGTTTACATTACCCCGGTTAAATTCTTCTTCATCCACAGATACCACAGCTGAGGTAATTTCTTTTTTCTGCTGCGTACCGTATCCTACCACCACCACTTCACTGAGTGCAGTAATATCAGGGGATAAAGTAATGTTTATGGTGCTGCGATCACCAATTACTACTTCTTCCTGTTGATACCCTACATAAGAATAAATTAAGGAAGTGACATCAGAAGTTACGGTGAGCGTGTAATCACCATTGATGTCTGTTACTGTACCCGAAGAGGTACCTTTCGCAATAACGTTCACACCAGGGATCGCTTCCCCGGTCTCGCCATCGGTAACCTTACCGGTCACCGTTTTGTC
>DNTK01000546.1 GCA_003508755.1 Bacteroidales bacterium
GCTTTGTTAATATCAACCGCCAATTCAGGATTTACCGGAATGGAACTACTAAAAGAATAAACCGGATTTTTTGGTACATCATCGGTAGAAATTTCGTATCCGGCCTCTTTCCATGCATGAAATCCACCATTTAGTACCCTCACATCTTTAACACCGGCATACATCATTATAAAAGCACAGCGAATAGCTCCAATATGTCCGGCAGCACTTCCCGGAAATTCATCGGCATTATCGGGCATCATATGCTTTCCATAAAGAATTACAGTGGTATCCGAATCAATACCATGACAGGTAAGTGCTGCTTCCAGTTCTTCTGGTGAACGCCGGTTCCAGGTTTCCGGAGCTTCCAAAGCAAGGGTATCGATATCTATGGCCCCGGGAATGTGTCCCGATAGATAAGCCTCCCGGTTGCGGTAGTGCACATGGCAGATGACAGTCCTTCCACCGCCATGTGTCGGAGGAAGCAGGCCATCATCGATTAATTTAACCCATTCTGGATATACCAGGTTTTTATGCCGGGAGAGTTTTTGCATGGGCAAAGCTGAATTAGCAGACCATTCGTTTATAAAGTTGTTGTAGATGCTAATGTTACTGTAACCTGCTTTTCGGAGCAGGCGGGCCACTTCAAAGCAGTCTTCCTGCTTATAGCTGTAAATAACAATTTCTTTTTCGGGTAAAATATTTTTGCTTTTAACAACTTCTATCCAGTCCATGTATTTTGTCCATGTAAAAGGAAGTGAGCGGGCTCCTTTAATGTGACCACCGCGGGCCTCACCCTTCAGGGGCCAGCCATTATATGCATTTACAGATCGGATGTCAATAACCTGGCAGTTATTGTGCTCTATGCAATTTAAAAGTTGGTTGGTGGATAAGATCGGGTATTTTTTCATTTGAATGAAAAACTTTGCTATTTAACAATTCGCTGGAGTAAGCATCGCGAATAAAATTCTGTTTGCATCAATCAAGTTTATTTTTTTCAGCGGAATAAAAGATGGATCCCGAAATAGTAGGATCCATCTTACACAATAGCAACCTGATAGATGGTTGAAAGCTATTTTGGCAGAGCACCAAATATTTTATTTATAGTACGGTGAAATTTGTGCACGCCTCTTATGGGCTCGGCAAACATGAAAATGCACTTGTTGAGGATTATCTCTTTCTCATATTCCTCGGCAATTCGCAGGGTTTCCTTTGTATCTGAAGACTGCTGCACCCAAATATTCTTAATGCCGCGCTTAATTGAACTTTGAAGAATCTTGTCTGTCTCGAATTTCGGAGTAAGTATCAGGATACTGTCAATATTTTCCGGTAAACTTTCTACATCCGGATAGCAGGTGGTTCCATTGATATTATCGGTTTTCGGATTAATGGGCAATACCTCATAGCCGTGTTTCGATAATTCTTTAAAAACAACATGTCCGAATTTTTTTTCGTTTCGTGAAACTCCTGCAACCGCTAATTTTTTTGGTTCAAGGAACGTGTCAATCTGGTTCTTGGTTACCTTCATTTACAAAAGTGTTTAGAGGATTAATGCTTTGTGTTGTTTGTATAAATTTACAAAACCTGATGAGATACTTGCCAGCGTTTTGCTTATACAGACTGAGTATAAATAATTTTTAGCTAAAAGATGTTCATCAAAATGATTCAACCCATAAACCGCTGTCCTTTCTTCTCCCGATTTATCTATAGGTTGAGCAAGGGATAATCCAAACTGTTTTTATATTTACAAATCAGCTCTAATGACTATTCTGGTTTCGGATATTTAATTTGTTTAATATCAGAATAATCAGATATATAAAACTCCTCCGAGTGCTTTTCTATATAGCTTTATCGGTTACAAAGCTGCGGGTGCAGAAATGATTTATTTTAGGATAAATGTTTAATTACAAATAATATTGACTTATTTTGGAACGCTTTTTGGGAATGCATGAAGGATGAAAAATTTATTAGGATTAGGACACCAGGTCAGCAAAAAAACTGGATTTATTTTTTTACTTTTCACAACACTGCTGCTTGTTTCGTGCAGTAATCTTGAGAAAATAGAAATTGGCGATCCGGAGGAAGTAAAGATTCAGGGATTTGAAGACAACTACCTTAAAGTAGCGGTTAAGATACCGGTACACAATCCTTCCCTGCATAAAATTAAAATTCAGGAAATTGATGTGAGGGTATACCTCGATGGAAGGTATATTGGAAAGCTTATTGTTGATGATAGTATTCTTGTGAATCGAAAAGAAACAAAAGTTTATGATTTACCGGTTAAGATACGCCTGGCCAATGTGCTCACCACTGCTTTTATTATGATGAACACCAAACAGGGAGACCAAATCGAAGTGCGTTTTGAGGGCAAGATAAAGGCAAAATCGATGCTCATATCCAAAGAGTTTCCAATTGACCAGTCGCGTCAGATTGTTATTTAGTGCATTTTAAAGAGGTGTTGTATTCATGGCTGATTTAGCGAAGCAATTTATTCGCCTCGTATTAATACCCAATTTTTTGTTCAAGGCTGCATTAATGCTTCGCCAATGTAAAAAAAAGGTTAATTTTGTGACTCATTAAATCGCATTTTGTGAAACATTCTTTATTAGCTTGTTCAATCATTCTGGGTTTTACATTAACCCTCGGCCTTAGCGGGCAAACTTCCAGTATCTTCGATGATGTAGTTTACAATGCCTCCATGAGCGAGGGTAGTATTAAAATTGTTCAGGACGATGCTATAAAAACGCTTGTTGAAAAACACCAATGGGCAAAAAGTAAGCAAAAAACAATAGTTGGTTACCGTATTCGCATTTTTTCAAATTCGGGTCCCACCGCCAAAGTTGGCTATGACAGAACCATGGCACGCTTTGCTTACTCCTACGACTATATTCCCATATACCCCAAGTTTGTTTATCCCAATTATAAAATATATGTGGGCGACTTCAGGACAGAATCAGAAGCACTAAAATTCAGAAAACAAATAGAGCATCAGTTTACAGGAGCATTTTTAGTAAAAACAAAAATCAATTATCCAAAATTAGAGTCGAATGACTGACAATATCAAGCATGAATGTGGTATAGCATTCATCCGATTGCGAAAACCACTGGAGTATTATCAGTTGAAGTATGGAACCTGGCGCTATGGGTTAAATAAGCTTTACCTGCTCATGGAAAAGCAACACAACCGGGGTCAGGATGGAGCAGGAGTAGGTGCGGTTAAAATTGATATCGATCCTGGAATTGAATACCTAAACAGATTGCGATCGGTTCAGCCATCGGCCATTAACGATATTTTTCAGGGAATAAAAAAGAATTTTACCGAGCTGGAAGATAAAACTCCGGGCTTAATAAAAGATATTCCTTGGGTGAAAGATAATCTGCCTTTTGCCTCTGAAGTATTGCTTGGACACCTTCGTTACGGAACCTATGGATTAAACAACATTGAAAATGCACACCCCGTTATCAGGCAGAACAACTGGCGTTCTCGTACGCTCATGCTTGCTGGGAATTTTAACCTCACCAATGTGGATGAGATATTCACTCACCTGGTAGATCTTGGGCAGCATCCGCGCGGAAAGATTGACACAGTAACCATGCTTGAAAATGTGGGGCACTTCCTGGATGCAGAGAATCAAAGGCTTTTTAATACATTTAAAAAGCAGGGACTGAATAACCGTGAGATTTCCCATAAAATAGAGGCAGAACTCGATATTAAGACAATTCTGAGGGAATCCAGTAAAAAGTGGGATGGCGGATATGTTATTGGTGGTGTTATTGGTCATGGCGATGCATTTATCATGCGCGACCCCTGGGCAATACGTCCTGCATTCTATTATTACGATGACGAAATAGTGGTTGCGGCCTCTGAACGTCCTGTTATTCAAACAGTAATGAATTTGCCTGTTGAAGAGATAAAAGAACTGGATGCCGGATCCGCAATAATTAGTAAAAAAGATGGTGCTGTGAGTGTCGAAAACATTCGTGGGCCCTTTGAACGAAGAGCCTGTTCATTCGAGCGCATCTATTTTTCGCGGGGCAGTGATAAAGATATTTATAGGGAGCGAAAAAAACTCGGAGCCTTATTAACTCCGGCCATTGATAAGGCCATTGAGGGTGATTTTAAAAATGCAGTTTTTTCTTTTATCCCAAATACAGCCGAAACAGCATTTTATGGCATGATAAACGGGGTGGAGAAGAAAATGCAGACCGAAGCAAAACAACATCTCATTGATCACCATAAAGAAATTACTGCAGAAGAAATTGATACCATTATTTCACTAAAACCTCGCATCGAGAAGGTAGCCATTAAAGATATTAAACTTCGCACATTTATTTCGCAGGACGAAGGACGCGATGATTTGGTAGGGCATGTATATGATATTACTTACAAAACCATTGTAAAAGATGTAGATAGCCTGGTGATTATCGACGACTCCATTGTGCGGGGAACCACTCTGAAATACAGTATTATTCGAATATTGGACAGGCTCAGACCAAAACGAATTGTAGTTGTTTCTTCCTCTCCACAAATTCGTTACCCCGACTGTTATGGGATAGATATGGCGCGTTTAGGCGATTTTATCGCTTTTAGAGCTGCTATTGGGTTACTAAAGGAAACCGGAAGAGAGCACATTATAAACGATGTTTACAAGAAATCAAAAGCACAGGAATTGCTCGCAAAAGAGGAAATACTAAACTACGTTAAGGAAATATATGCCCCCTTTTCCGATGAGCAAATTTCAGATAAAATTGCAGAGATGCTTACCACTTCGGAAATAAATGCCGAGGTTAAAATTGTCTATCAAACTATTGAAGGATTGCATGAAGCCTGCCCCAATCATAAAGGTGATTGGTACTTTACAGGCGATTACCCTACTCCCGGCGGGAATAAAGTTGTCAATCAATCCTTTATCAATTTCATTGAAGGAAGCAATGCCCGTGCCTATTAATTAACAGTTTTTACCGGTAACATTATCAGCATTTCAACCATGTCATCAGCATTTTTAGCTTCCAGGCTGCCCTGATGTGCATAAATGTTCTTGTATGCAATAGTTAATCCCAGGCCGACACCGTGTCCCGGCGGTTTGGTGGTAAAGAAGGGATCAAATATTTTATTTAAGTTTTCTTCCGGAATTGAGGGTCCTGAGTTTTTTATTGAAATGTATATTGATTTGTCTTTTTCCTCATATGTTTTAATGATAATCTTTTTATCATTTTTATTTTCACTGCTATTAATTGCATAAATAGCATTATCGATAATGGCTACCAATGTTTGGTGGATTTTTTCCCTCTGCATGGTAACTTCAGAAATATCATTCTGCAGTTCTTTTATGAGAGTTACTTCTTTTGGAATTTTAAACCCCACAATCATAAGGGTAGATTCAATAACCTTATTGATGTTTATTGGTGTTGATTCGGAAGTATCTGAAAATGAAAGCAGGCTTCTGACAATTCTGGCAATGCGCTCGACTCCGAGAAGGGAGCCTGGTAGTGTATTAATGCATTTATTGATGATGATAATTTTTTCGCTTTCATTCAAAGCCGGGTTTTTTAACGAATCAAAAAGTTCATCCAGCTTTTGCAAACCTGCAGATATAAAGTTTAAGGGATTATTAATTTCATGTGCAACGCCCGATGTAAGTGTTCCCAGTGAGGCCATCTTTTCTGATTGTATGAGTTGCGTTTGTGTGTGCCTTAGTTGCTCCAGCAATTGCTCGAGTTCGTGATTTTTTTCCCCCAGTTCCTGTCGCTGTTTAAGCAACGATTCGTTCTGTGTCCGTAATACTTCCCGCTGTTCTTCAAGCTCAGTATTGGCAACCGAAATCCAATTCTCAAACTGATTCGACTGGTGCAAAAAGTAGAGTATTGCTGCATTGATGAATAAAAACAATCCAATGCTCGAAACCTTGTAGAATAGCCGGTTTGCTTCAACAATTGGTACAATCTCAAGGTCATCACCTGCAAGATTGATGAGAATGCTGTCGATAATAACTACAAACAATAAATAAATAGCGATGGAAAAATAAAGGTGAAGGCGTTGTTTCTTAAGCCTGAAAAACAAATGTGGTACTACACAAAGTGCTGATGGAATATATGGATACCAAAAAAAGTATTCGTTTATTATTCGCCCTCTTATTACTGGAAACATAAACAGGATAAAAGGAAAAACGAAGGTGATGATTACTTTTACCGGAAAAAAATGACCACGCTTAATCATCAGCAGGTTCAAATAACTAAGCACTGCAATTGCAGGTGTTTTAATCGATGCAAGATGCCAGGTATTTCCGCCTTGAAATATTATTATCACATCCATGATCGCAACAATGGTAAAAATCAATAAAAAGCTAATATTTATTGCATTGAGTATGCGAATATCACGGAGTGTATTTCTGTCGTGTTTAGCTTCGGCTCCTAATAATGTTATGGCATTCCAGAAGTCTCTCATACTTGCTGATGATTCTATTGTATTTAAGGTAGCAATTTCTCCCAGAACTAACAATAAATGTTGTCCGATAATAATTTATGAAAAGCTGTTTTTTCTGATTAACGCCTGTATGACTTGATATGCCGTTCTATTTTTGCCGGATACATATCGTCGGCAGTAACCATGATGGCTGTTTCCTCCACGTTGCCAAAATGTTCATTTAAAATAGTACCAAAGCTTTTTAGGGTAGGTGAAAGGTTTATATAAGCATTAATTAGTGGTGGAATATTTTCTCCTCGTGCACGTACTTCCTGTGACAAAATCTTCATATCATCCTGGGGGTTTTTGGCCGTTAAAATGGCGGACATCTTTTTTTCGTCCATGCCCGTATCAAGCGGATGATAAGCTCTTAAGAGGTTTTCGTTATCGCCAAAGTGTTTTTTCAGGTAATATAAAATCAGGTTACGGGCTTCGGGATTGTAACTGGTGTACATCGTAACTTTCCCAAAGAAATATTTGTATCCTGGGTTGTTAAGCCAAATAGCTCCTAATCCATCCCACAAATTGTCGAGTGCAAACAGGCTCTTTTTTCCCATAGCCGTGCTTTGGTAAGTAGGCTGAACAAATGAGCGTCCTAACTCAACGGTATATGGGATATATTCGTTCATGAACTTATCAGAAAACTCGAAAAGCTTAGCTGTTGCAATCTGAACTTTACCCTCTTCATTTTTACTCATTTCACCGCCAAGGTGGTATCGGTACCCACCAAGAATTTCTTTTTCCTGTGGATCCCAAACGAGCAATTGACGGTAAGGATTTTCAATGGTATCGTATTCGTCAATATCCAGTTCTTTGCCTGTGCCTCCACCGGCAGCCCGGAAGGTGAGTTCGCGTAAACGACCAATTTCGCGCATGGTATTGGGAGAATCGTGATGCGTTATAATATACAGTTCGTTGCCTGCATTATTGGAGTCGCGAAGAAACTTATCTCTGGTAAGCTCTTCTTGGATAAGTTTTTTGTCAACAGGAGGAATTACCTCTTTCATATACTATTCGTTCAAATAAAAGGATAACAAAGGTACAAAATAATTCCTGAGATTTATCACGGTTTACTCTTATTGGTGTAATCTTTGTAGCTCCTATTTTTATTCACCTGTTTCTGTTTAAGAGGGATTATAAAATTCAACTTTTACTTTTCACTTCGCTTGCATTGCATCCTTTTTGTTGAGGGGTGATAAATGAATTTGGATAATATTTCCCGGAATGTGGATGATTAAAACTAAAATCCAGCATTCCATTCCTGGGCCAAAACCTTTAACTCAAAACTCCATACTTATACAGGAACTTTCGTATAGCCACCCATCTTATATACAATATCTTTCACCCATTTGGCCCATTCAGCCGGGCGTTTCGATTTGTCAAAGGTTTGCCAGGGTATGGGCTTTCCAAACTTCACCACAAATTTTTTGTTGCGGTGCTTGTAGGTTTGGTCGATGAGGTAAAGCATTTCAATATTGGCTTTTATGCCTAAAAACTTTCTAATCTGGTACAGACGGTAAAAATATTTAGTGTTTTTACCACTGTGGAAAATGGGAACTATATCGCGTTGGTATTGCTTCGATTTGGTAATAAAATTCTTTTGCCAGACGAGGTCCATAACCTGACCCTTCACTTTACGACTCACGAAACCGGCCGGGAAGGTTAATATTTGGGCATCCGACTGAAAGGCTTCATCGAGCTGTTGCGCCAACTGGTGTCCTTGCCCGCCATGCTTGTTTACCGGAATAAAAACCTCGTCCATATTTTTGAGGTTCATCAGAATATCGTTTACCAGGAATTTGAACTTGTCTGCACCATACTTGTGACCAATGATATACATAATTGTATGGCCGTCGAAACCGCCAAGCGGGTGGTTCGAAGCAAAAATGTACTTGCCCGAATCCGGAATGTTTTCTTCGCCTTCAACCTCAAGTGTAACGTTAAAGTGTTTGATCATCGCTTTGGTGAATTCAAAACCCTTCAGGTGGCCATAATCCCTTATTATTTCATTGGTATAATCCTGGTGTGCTATTTTTTTTAGGTACCGGTATATAAAACCGGGTACCCAGCGAGCTACTTTTGGATTTTTCTCGTAAAATATTTTCTTAATGTCAATCTCCTGCAGGCCTTTGCTGGCTTGTTGTTCCATGATTCATTGTCTGTCAGATTTGGGCTGCTAAGATACGAATTATTTGAGTTGGATTTCCAATGCCTTAATTTTTTTAAGCTTGCCGCATTTGCAATCCCTATTAAGAACATATTCGTTTCATTATATTCAAAAATGATTAAAATTTTTGCATTCGTTTACATTAACCTATCCAGCTCGCGCAGACAGGGGTCTTTTCCTAACATGCAAATTCAAGTATATATCATGAATGGGTCGTAATAAAATAGTTTGCAAAAAGAATACAC
>DNTK01000500.1 GCA_003508755.1 Bacteroidales bacterium
GATATACACACCGGAACAGGGCCTGAGTTTTTACTGCCCGAATTATACGATGGTTTCGTCGAGGATAACCTGTTAAACAAGGGATATACGGTTGATTGGGTGCCCTCACCGGAAAAAACACGTGAATTTTACGAATTTTATCCGCAACACTTTTATTTAAATAAAAATGAAACCAAGGAAAACACTTTTACTGAAGATTACCTGGCGCATGAACAAATCTATGCCGGCTATGGTATGATTCAACACCGTATATATGATTTCGTTTTTATTGGTGGAATGCGCTATGAACATACGCATATCGATTATAAGGGCAAGCAAACCGTCCGGGATCGAAGAGGAAATTTCCAAAGCCTTGAGGACACGGTAGCCGGTAAATCCCACAGTTTTTTGCTGCCACAGATGCAGATAAAATATGCCATTAATAATACCGCAAACCTGAAATTTGCTGTTACCAAAACCTTTTCACGACCCAATTTCGAAGATCTGATTCCATACAAAAATGAAGAAAGGGACAAAATAAAACTTGGTAATGCTGATCTAAAATTTCCACAGGCGATAAATATTGATCTTCTGGCTGAAAAGTATGGAAAAAATGGAAGCCTTTTCTCAGGTGGTTTATTTTATAAAAATATTGATGATTACATCTATTATCACAGGGGCTTTGTCAGAAAGGGAGATACCAGATATGGCAACTTCCCGAGGATTAGGATTGAAGTACCCAAAAACGGTAAAAAAGCTCATGTATATGGGGCTGAATTAACCAGTCAGTTCAAATTTTCATTCCTTCCCTGGATATTTAAGGATTTAGGATTGTATGTAAATTATTCATATACCTATTCCGAAGCTTTCATTCCACAGAGAAAGAGAGACAATGAAAAAACGGTTATACCCATTTTAACACCTACCTATATTTCTGATTTAGATACCCTCCCGGGTGAGGAAAAAATAAATCTTCCGGGCCAGGCGGAGCATACTGGTAACTTTGCCTTGTTCTACGATTCCGGGAAGCTATATCTGAAACTTTCGGCAAATTACACAAGCGATTTTATCGTAAGCCTGGGCAGTGATGCGGGAATGGATGGCGACTATGCCGCTGCATTGCACTTAGATTTCAATGCGAATTATTCAATCACTGAAAACCTGAAAATATTTACCGATTTTAAAAACCTGACCAATGCACCGCTTAAATATTATTTGGGTCCACCGGAAAACAACCGGATATTAAAACAGGAATACTACTCCTGGTGGTTCAGAGTGGGTGTGCGCCTTAAAATAAATTAATTTTAAAACATTTATCCTTATTAGTATGACACGAAATACTGGAACTATTATCATAATGAGAACATTTTTACTTTTAATTATTCTCGTTGCTATTTCATGCAATACAAACAAACACAAAAAAAACCTTTCGTACATTCAAAAGGACTCCGTTGTATATGCATACATCGAAACCGATCCTGTTTTATCTGTAATGGGCGAGGATGCCGCTGATGATCCGGCCATCTGGTACAATTCAAAGTCGCCCGAAAAAAGCCTTGTAATAGGTACAAATAAAAAAGCAGGATTGCATGTGTATAACCTCGATGGAAAAGAACTTTTCTTTGCTCCGGCAGGGCTTGTAAACAATGTAGATATCCGCTATGGATTTGAATTGGCCAATGGGCAATTAGTAGATATTGTGGCTGCCACAAACCGCACCGACAATAGCCTGACACTTATGGTTATTGATGGAGAAACCGGGCATCTAAGTGACATTGCTGCCCGAAAAGTGTATTCAAAAGCCAGCGAGGTTTATGGTTTTGCCTTGTACCATAACAAAAGCGAAAACAAATACTTTGCACTTATAGGTGGTAAGCTCGGAGAGTTTGAACAATATGAACTGATAGCAGCTGACGATAATAAAATTGATGCAGTACTTATTAGAAGCTACCAGTTCCCATCGCAAATTGAAGGAATAGTAGCAGATGATGAGTTAGGTTATTTATATGTAGGAGAAGAAAACCATTGCATCTGGAAAGCAGACCTGAACAGCGACAATTCGTTTATACCCCAGAAACTCGCCATGAGTGATTCAACCAATCCTAAGATCTCCTATGACATCGAAGGATTAACCATCTATTATGCCGAAAATCATCAGGGATACCTGATTGCCTCCATTCAGGGAAGTTATTCCTATGCTCTGTTTACCCGAAACGGCAGTAATAAATACCTTGGAAGTTTCACCATAAAAGAACAATCAATTGATGCGGTTGAAGAAACAGACGGACTTGATGTGATCAATCTGAAGTTAGATGATAAATTCGAGAATGGATTACTGGTGGTCCAGGATGGCTTTAATTACGATGCCGACTCTCTGAAAACCCAGAATTTTAAACTGGTAGCATGGGAGAAAATTGCAGGTTTAATGGAACCACAACTAATAATTGATAACCAGTACAGAATACAATAATACTATTTGTTTTTGGCTGTATTCATTAATCTCCTATTATAAACTCCTGCTTCCTGATAAACGATCATTTTTAACGTGTTAATTTTGTTGCTATTAACCGTACCTGGAAATATTTAATTAAAATTAATTCCGTGTACGTTCACGGTATTTGGAATTTTTATAATATATTTACCGTGTACGTTCACGGTTTTTATGCAATATGACAACTAAAAGCAGTAAAATACGAATTAAGGACATTGCTGAAAAGGCAGGTGTATCAATTGGTACTGTAGATAGAGTGCTGCACAATCGGGGTGATGTTAGGTCTGAAACCAGGGAGAAGATTTTGCAAATAGTCAAGGAAATGGGGTATACTCCCAACCTGTTTGCCAAATCACTTGCATCAAAAAAGACCTATCGGCTGGCAGTTCTCATCCCTGATTCCAACGATAATCCTTATTGGAAACATCCAAAATCAGGAATTATCAAAGCTGCAGATGAAATTAAAAGTTTTAACACATCAGTAAATATTTTTCCCTTTAATGCCACAGATGAAGCCTCGTTCCGAAATTGCTTTATTCAGGTTCTCAGAACAGAACCGAATGGAATTGTTTTTAATCCTGTATTCCGCGAAGCTTCATTTGAATTCATTGAGCTGATGGAGGCAAAAAACATCCCTTTTGTTTATATCGATACATTTCTTGAGAAAAGCAACTGTCTGGCCTATTTTGGTCAAAACGCAAAACAAAGCGGCCGTGTAGCAGCTAAAATATTGAGCCAGATACTCCCGGAAAATGGTGAGGTTTTAATTGTTAAGCTGGCAAACAGGAAGGTTATTTCACACCACCTAAAAAACCGCGAAGAAGGGTTTATTGAGTTTTTTAATGAGCAAAACAAGTGCAATTGCAAGTTCACTTCACTCATTATCGATTTACTTGACTCAAACGAACCAAATCAGTCCTTATATACTGCTTTTAAAACCCATCCAAACATTAATGGCATTTTTGTGCCGAATTCCAGGGTTTTTAAAGTAGCAAACTACCTAAAAGAAAACAATAAGACAGATATATTATGCCTTGGATATGACCTCCTCCATGAAAACATTGATTTTATAGAGGAAAATGTGATTGATTACATCATTGGTCAACGCCCCGAAGACCAGGGGTATCATGGGGTTATGGCACTCTTTAACCACATCGCTCTAAAAAAGGTTGTAAATAAATCAAATTACAGCCCGATTGATATCATCATTAAAGAAAATATTAATTATTACAATTACTAAAAATGATGGCGTTAAGTTTTAATGATTTAAAAAATAAAGTATGCGTGCTCACCG
>DNTK01000170.1 GCA_003508755.1 Bacteroidales bacterium
TTGTCGCATTTCTTCTTCCTGCTCTGCCATTTCTGCTGCCTGCTCCTGCGACTTCTTGAGCAGTTGTGCAGTTTTTAAGTTTGTCCTTGAACTAATTATTGTAGAGGCCAGAGTGGAAGCGATATTTTCTGCGAGTTCAATCTCGATTTCATTAAATACCTTAAGAGAGGCAAGTTCAATTACTCCTACTATAACACCTTCGTCTCGAACTGGTAATAACAACAGATTATTTGGCGGTGTATCCCCTAAACCAGATTTTATGAGCACATAATTTTCGGGAATCTCGGTGAGGTTTATGGTTTTTTGCTCAACGGCGCATGTTCCAACCAGACCTTCCCCCTTTTTAATTGTTTTTTGAATGTAGCGCTTACGGTCGAAGGCAAAAGCCGAAATTAGTTGAAGGGATTCTGTTTTATCATCATTTGTTAAGAACAATCCACCCTGAAGCGCACCCATATATTTTACCATTTGCTTGATAAACTCATCAGCAAGCAGATTGGTGTTGTGGCTATTTACACGCATGATTTCAGCAAACTTGGCAAGCCCTTCGTTTATGTATCTCCTCGATGTGTTTTCCTCATTGTATCGAATCTGCTCTTGCTTGGAAGCCATCATTTTATCTTTCAGCTTAAGCAAAGCATTTCCGATTTCATCGTTATCTGCTTTTATCTCCAGGTCTGATTCAAACTCCTCGTTTAATAAGTGATGGATAAACGCTTTTCTGCTGTTCAGTAATGCAAAGAGCGACTTAAAATCTTTATTAAATGCATCGAATTCGTAATGCCCGTGTTCCGGTACGGTATCTTTAATATTGCCATGTGCAAGTGCAATAGTAATTTTATGAAGGCTCCTTACCGATTTTCGAACTATGCTTGAAAAACGCCCCATAACGATTACATAGGCGGTGGTTAACAATATAGCCAGCAAAGTAAATGTCCAGTTCCAATTAGCATTGTATTTCCTTGTTTGCTCTTTAACGGATGCTTTAAATCTGTCAAACTCAATCAATAATGCGGAGTAACTAAGTTCTAAGTCAACAATTTGTCCCGTATTTTCTGCTTTGTTCATGAGCCTTAAATCGACTTGCTCAATTCTATTGAGAATATTCCTAAGTGTTGTTAATTCCATTTCAAGAGCAGAAATGTCGTATTCTTCATAAAAGTATAAGGGCGATAGAACCTCATCGCAGAAATTAATTAATTGGTAGAGCTTCGAATACGAGTATTCTGCCATGTATGCTGTTGTATACGCATTAAAATTGGCTGCCTGCAATCCATTATCAGGAGCCATTTCGAGTTGGTTGTATACCGAATTAATGGCAGCATCGGCAATTTTAATCAATCCTCCGGTTTGGTTTCCCTTCTCCTTTAGCGACAGGAGTGTTTTGGTAAATGCAAGGGAATAATTGTTCAGTTTTAGTTGTATGGAATCTATGCTTTGATTTTTATTAAAATACCTGCCCAGATAGTTGATTTGAGTCAACGATTTTAAGGAGTCGCCAATCTCATCCACTATTGCTTTGTGCTGGTTAACTAATACATCATTTGTGTTTTCTACAAAGTTGGGATCTGCTTTTTGCAGGTCAAAAGCTTTATCGAGACTTAATCTGGCCAGTACAATTTTGCTGCCAATCTCTTCCGAAATGGAGTTGGCCAGTAGGGTATCCTTTTTCTTGTACCCCGAGTAAAACATAATAAATATCAAAGTAGCAATGATAAGTATTGTGAAAATACTCTGAAGTAAGAATCGGGTTGCAATATGTTTAATTTTAAATGTCATAGTACAAACAGCGGGTTTAATTCCTGTAATAAATATGTCCCTTCTTCTGGAATTTTACCGAATATGAACCCAGAATAGTTTCGTGCATTCCCAGAACTAAACACCCTGAATCATAAAGATTTCGGTGAAATAGATCAAAGACTTTACCCTGGAGATTATAATTGAAATAAATTATAACATTGCGGCAAAAAATTATGTCGAATTTAACAAATAAGCTATTACCATCCTTTACCAAGTCGTGTTTTTTATATACAGGCTTTTCCCGAAGGAAATTGTGCATCTTTATGGTATCGGTCGGTTTATCGATTGAAAAATACTTTTCATAGGGTACATCATAATACTCTTCGTAATTGTAAGGATTTTCCTTTATTACCTTGTCGAAATTATCGAGGTACCCAATGTTAAAACGGTACTTGTATTCCCCTTCCTGGGCTTGTTTCATAACATCCTCGTTCAGATCTGTGGCATAAATCTTTGCCTTATCCAGCAACCCCATCTCATTTAATACAATCATCATGGAATATACTTCCTGACCTGTAGAACATCCTGCATGCCAGATGTTAATTTGTGAATTGTTTTTAAGCTTGGGTAAAACGGCATACCTGATAGCATGCCAAACCTGAGGATCACGAAAGAGCTCGGTAGTGTTTACTGTAATTTCTTTAACAATGCGTTCAACAAAGGAAGTGTCGTTTTTAATTTTGTTAACCAGAGCAGTAATGTTGAGTTTGTTATCGGTTAAAACCTTCGCTAAACGACGCTTTAATGACTTCTCAGAATAATCACTGAAATCATATTTTGAAGATGTCTTTAGTGCAAACAAGAACAACTGAAAATCCTGTTCGGTTATTGTCATAAAACTCAGGTTAAATCAACACGACCTATTTTTCCCTATTCGTGATATTAAATCTATTAAAACTTACCGAATAATTAAAATAAAAGTCTAATATTTTCAGATTCATTAAACAAATTTGCTTTTTTTTACTGAAATCGTCTTAAAAAGTTGCAAAAATGACCACCATTGTTGGATTATATTCAATTCCGGATATATCAGGTGATGCCTATCCTACTCTGATACACGATCATAACTTAACGGTTGTAAAAAACCAGAATGACTGGACCTACATGCATCATGAACGTATAAGCCGAAAGAAATATGATTCTAACCTACCATACACCATTGAACAGCTTGCAAAAGAATTAGACCTTGTGCCTGCCGGTGATTGTTGCTTTGTATTTGTTGATTATGAAATTGGTGCGACCGTTTTGTCGAAAAATGGTAAAATCCGCTTTGAAGCTCCTTTGCAAACGAAACTTTCCGAAGGTCTCAAAAAAGGCCGCCTGTATTGGATGGGTGAATGGAAAGAAGCATATGTCCTTAACCATGAACTGGCCCATGTTTTCAGTTGTGTACCATTTTATGGAATGTTCAGGGAAAACAGCCTGCTGGTGCATTTCGATGGAGGCGCCAGCAAGAGTAATTTTTCTGCATGGAATTGGAAAGACAATCATCCGCAATTAATTGAGGCACATTATAAACACAAATGGCTCTCTTCGCTTTTTAATGCCAATGCTCTTGTGTTTGCAATGGTGCAGGCAAATATTAAGCAGCAGAACGCAGTGCCCGGAAAATTTATGGGCCTCGAGGCTTATGGTAATTACCGGAAGGATATTGATGGGTGGTTAAGGAAAAATAACTTCTTTGAAGACTGCTGGAATCGGAAAACTGCATTCTTTAAAGCTGCGAAAACTGCCTTCGGAATTGAAATGAAACACATCGATAATAAAAACAAATTCATTCAGGATGTAGCCGCCACAATACATGAGATATTCCTGCGGGAAAGTCTGAAAATATTTACTGAATTAAAACACAAAACCAACGCAACATGCCTTTACTATTCGGGAGGTACCGCCCTAAATATTAAGCTTAATGAGCGAATACTTTCATCGGGATTGTTTACGGAAGTTTTTATTCCACCCTGCACAAATGACTCTGGCCTTTCGATTGGTGCTGCTGTTGCCGGATTGCTTCGTAAAAATCAACCCATACCCCGCATGGACCCATACCTGAATAATTTCAGAATTGAAAATGCAGCGTATCCCTGTTCAAAAAAAGAAGTTAAGAAGGTCGCGGACCTAATAGCTAAAAGGGCAATTATAGGAATCTGCAACGGGTATGCTGAAGCAGGACCGCGCGCTCTGGGCAACCGGAGTATTATTGCTCGCGCAGATAGCAAACAACTGGCAAAAACAGTTAGCCAGGAAAAAAAACAACGAGAATGGTATCGGCCCGTTGCCCCTGTCATGCTGGCCAGAAACTTTGAGTATTTTACAGGTAAAAAGCAACATCCGCCAATTGCCAGGTATATGCTCTCTGAATTTCAAATTATACCCGATCGCCGCCCGGAAATTGCCGGGTGCGTTCATGCTGACGGCACCTCTCGCATTCAGGTAATCGAGCAAAGAACAGGCAACCCCTTTATGTATGCTCTACTTGATGAACTGGAAAAATCCTATGGAATAAGGGCTTTAATCAATACCTCCTTTAATTCACAAGGGAAACCCATTGTTCATCTTCCAAAGGAAGCAAGAAGCGAAGCTCGCAAAATGAATTTAGATGCCCTGGTAATAAATGGAAAACTGGAAAAAATAAACATGGATTTTTAACCGGACCCGGAGGTACAAAATGGTATGGTAAATTTAAAAATTGAACCTTTCCCGAATTCTGACTCAACCCAAATTCTGCCTCCAAGCAATTGAACTAATCCTTTGCAAATTGCTAAGCCTAATCCGGTGCCTCCATAATTTCTGGTAGCCGATTCATCTGCCTGGCGGAAACGGCTAAATATCTCTTTTTGCTGCTTCGGTTCAATACCAATACCGGAGTCCTTAACATAAAACTCGACCATCCCTCCTTGCGCAGAATAACCTAATTCAATTTTACCTTTAGGGGTAAATTTAATGGCATTGATAAGTAAATTGTTCAACACCTGATTTAAGCGGAAATCATCTGTAAATATCTTATCATCACCATCGTTACAACTTGTATAACAATATATTTTAACAGGCAAGCTCTTTTCGTGAATAAGGTGCTCGAAATTAGCACGCAACTGCTCTAATACCGGGTTAATTCTGAACACATTCTTTTTTATAGTAAGCTGATTGCTTTCTATCATTGAAATATCAATAATATCATTGATAAGCATTAATAATTGCTGCCCGTTTCTATGTATAATGTCTAGGTATTTTAATCGTTTGGCCTCGTCTCCCTTTTTTTGGCGTAAAAACTGGCTGAACCCAATAATTCCATTCAGGGGAGTTCTGATTTCATGACTTAAATTAGCCAAAAAGGTGGATTTTAGTTTATCAGCTTTTTCTGCTTCCTGCTTTGCTTTTTCTAATGCGTCGGTTTTTTTTACTGAGCTGGTTACATCGCGACCTATTCCCATAATGCCTCTGATCCTTCCTTCTTCGTCGTAAAGTGGAACTTTTGTAGTTGAATACCATCGTGTTTCACCATCCACAAACACCTTTTCATGTTTGTTTAAAATCGATTTTCCTGAGTGAATTATATCCTGTTCGTCGTTGTAATACTGCTCGGCTAATTTCTTTGGATGAAAATCAAAATCGTTCTTGCCAATTAAATCTGCGGGTGAATTTACATTCATAACCTGTGCTACCCAGCTGTTTGCAACAAGAAACCGGCTCTCTTCATCTTTTATGAATATGCTGTCGGGAATATTGTTTAACAGCTGCTGCAAGAAATATGAGTCGTTGTGCTGGTAATCTTTACTTGCTGAACATAAAAACAATTTGGAGCCAGATTGCTTTTTTAGTGGTTTAAAGCTTAAATGCACTGCAAACCCTTGTTGATGACTTAGATTAAATGCAAAGTGTTTATTAGACTCAGCTACTGCTTTGGATAATTCTTTTCTGGCATCGGCATTCGAAAGAGGTACTATATTCAAAAGATTTCCTTTGCACGTGGGATAGAGATGGGTAAATTCTTCGTTAAAGGCTAATATGTTATTTTCCTTATCGATAATTGCCATTGCCGAAGATGCAGCATCTAACAGTTCTTGAACTTCTATATTGTCAGGTAACTCAGCCATTCCTTAGCTTCATTTGTAAGAGTTCCTATCCAAGACTACGCCAAGTGTAGCATTATCCGGTGTTTCCTGCTGGAAATCAATTCATCAAAACAGCAAGTTAAATAAAAAACATAAACAATCCATAGATCCGGAAAACCAGGATGCATAGACTACTATTCAAGCCCTTCAAGCACCGTGTAGTAGGTTTCCTTTTCGGTGATTACATTATCAATGGCATGTATCGCTACCAACTGAGAAAGAATTTTTATAGCAAGGTACCTTTTTATCTTTGTTTTCTTTATGAAATCTTTCAGTGTTACCCTGCCATTTGAACGGATAAGTTCAAACAAAATCTCTTCATAATTATTGTACCGAACCATTAATTTTTTATCGCGGTGTTTTATTTTCCAAACTTCCCGTAATACACTGTCAGCAACAAAGTTTTGATCGTCAACCCTAACAAATGCTTCCCAGGTATCGTCCTTCCAGGGTGCTTTATGTGGTTTGCTGCTGCTCTCAGGAATAACAATTTCTAATATCGTTTTATCGTTGACTTTGTGGGTGACAATTTTATATTCTACACGGGGTTTACAGTAAATATGTGCTGCTGATTCTGCCATGTACTCTTCTTCGTCTGAACGAAGGCCGGTAATGTTTCCATTATCTTTAACGCCGATTAGCAATGTTCCGCCTGATGTGTTTGCAAATGCTGCAAACGTGCGTGCAATTTTCTTTGCATCCGAGATTTCAAATTTAAAATCGAGCCGCTGATGCTCGCCCTCCAATATTAGGTTATGAATATACCGGCTCATGATATGATTTTTGAAAAATCAGTTTTATTCTAAGCAAAGTTAACTCATTTAGATTTTCTTAAGACAGAAAAAAAACAGGAATAAGAGCCCGCACTAGACTTTGCACGGGAGGTTAAAAACAAAATGGAGTTGTCGCTAAAAGCTGTTGCTTAAAACTCAAACTCCAATCTGTTTTTGTGGAGAATAGCGGAGTCGAACCGCTGACCTTTTGACTGCCAGTCAAACGCTCT
>DNTK01000381.1 GCA_003508755.1 Bacteroidales bacterium
CGTTTATACAGGTAACAATGGTTTTGAATCCCAAATCAATAAATTCGTTTATTAGTTCATGGGTGTTTTTTTCCAAATTGGAAAAGCAGCCCTGATGCCAGTTTTTGATAACTGTTTCTCACGATAAACCCTCAAGTCTTCAAGAAAAATATCACCAAACAGTGAATGCGAGTAGTTTTTTTGTTTCAATTCGGAAAGTTTTATACCCAGAATATCATTATAAACTTGCATATCCGAACATTCCGGCATGTAGATTTTCTGTAATGGTATCCCTATTGATTTTGCCTGCTGGTCGAGCAATGTTTCTCTTACACCATGCATTGAAATACGTCTATACTCTTCACTTAAGGTAGTTAGCAAAGATTCTATTGAATAGTTGTTTTCTGCAAGTGCATAATAAAGAGCGAGGGCTGAATCTTTGCCCCCGCTCCAGTTAAAGAATGCTTTTTTCATTCTTTATTGAATTTATTATGGCTAATAATAAATTACCTGGTTTTCTTAAAGGAAGCTCCATTGGGTACCACTCCAACGGTATACTTGCCAAGCATACTGCCAGCGGTCGAATAGCGCATTAATGAACCTGCACTCACGTAGTCGCCGGCATCACAAACAAATAAAACATCAGAGCTACTGTCATAGGCAAACCCGTAGGCAGATTTATCAATTATCTTAGTCATGGTTCCCTCTGAACCATCAATGGTTAAACTATATATTCCTGCAGCCATAAATCCGCCATCGTGGTAAAGAGTCGATCCATCATTACTGATATAAAGTGATTTTGGATGCGCATTTTCAAACAGTTCGAAACTCATGACCACTGAATTTGTAGCTGCATCGATTTTATAAAGCATAGAAGGCGTTTCTTCAACCAGCACAAAATCAACCCAAACAGATTTGCCTGCACAAAGGGCCCAGATACTCCCATTTTTATCAATCACAAGGCTTTTTGCATTGTAGTGAACAGGTATTTCCTCTACCACGGTTTCGGTTGCCAGATCAATTACTGAAATGGTAGAATCTGTGCCAAAAGCACCCCCATTTGCAACAAATAATTTATCCTTTGCAATAAGCATACGCTCTGGTCCGCTGCCAACATTAATTGAATTGATCACGGAGTAATTCGATAGGTCAACAACCTTTACTGTATTGTCCCAGCAGCTCACATAAGCCTTGTTATTCCTGGCAACCAGGTAACGGGGTTGTGTTAGGTTTTCTATCGCTCCCTGCTCTTGAAATGTAAAACGATTCACTACTTCTACCTTGTTTGAATTATTTACAACAACGAATGCAAGATTGCCAAACTCGGTTAATGACTGCACTACATCGCCCAATACACGACCATTTACACTACTGAAAACATTATTGATTACAGAATCGGCACCGTAGGCATAAAAGCTCACCGACCCGTTATTAGAATTAAAGGTTCCTTCATTGGTAATAAAGATGCCGTTTTCAAAAAGACCTTTAGGTCCATCGTTATTGTTTTCGCAGGAAACAGTTACTATGCTGAGGCAAAATAATATGCCGAAAACAGATGTGAATGAGAGTTTGTAGATTTTCATTTCGATTATATTTTAAAGTGTATAGATTAATCCGGTGTAGAAACCCCGCAAGGGTTGTGCATATCCTGCACGGAGTTTATAATTTGTATCGAGAAGATTTGTAATTTTCAAATAGACCGCCAATTTTGCGCGTTTTATTTTAAACCGATAGCGCGCATTTAAATTAACCAATGCATAAGGCTCCAGGTAATTCCCCGCTCTGTCAATCGGCCGCTCTTCTATTAGTTGCGCATAGGTGCCCGCCGAAAAGTTTTTAACAAATAGCTGAATGCGCACTCCGGCTTTGTTCAAGGGCACATAGCGCATCGGTTTTCCTTCGTACCGCTCGTTTACCATTTTATAAACCATGGCATCGGTATAGGCATAGTCGTAGGCAAAAACCATGCGTGTAGAGATAAATTTAAAGATGTATTTACCGGTAAATTCAAAACCCTTGGTAATGCTTCGGTCATAATTGTCAGGTGTCCAGGTATTCTGGTCATTTTGTGCCCATATAATGGCATCAAAAAGCTTGTTTTGATACACTGTGAGTTCATGGGTTATCGAGAGTTGTTCGCGATCATGGGTATGAAGAATTCCTGCTTCGATATTCCAGCCGTATTCGGGTTCTAGATAAGGATTCCCGGCCGCTAAACCGGTACTATCCCAATACAAATCATTCAGATCGGGCAAATTGTACAATTTAGAACCAGCACCTTTCAGAAAAACACTTTCGATGGTTTTAATTTTAATGTTTCCTGAATAAACAAGGGGAATAAATCTTCCATTAACACTTGGAACCCGGGCTTCGATATCGATCTGTAAATAGTTGCTGAAATAAAAGGAAGTATAACGCCCAAACACGTCCAGTTTTTGTCGAACCGGATCTTTGGAATATTCGCTTGCCGCTGCATAATCTATGGTAGAATTTAATCCCAGAAATATAAGCTGCGATTGTGAAAAACTGTATTTCGATTCCAATTCATTAACAAGAGTTAAAGATCGGTTTTCACTCAAAACAGGTTCTCCGGTAGTGTATCCCAGGTAATCGATGGTGTAATGTAACAGGCCTCCTCGGTATTTTATAAACCAGTTGTTCCCATATTTGGTTGCGTTAATTGCAATGTGAAGGTTTTCATCCCTTTGCTCATCACGTCCAGGGAGTAAGCTGCTTGTTAATGATGGTATTTCTTTAAAGTGTCTGGAATACCATATATCGGTTTCCAGCGTGGCAGTGCCGTTAAGCATAAAACTATTCTGTTGAACCACTGATAGGGTTTTGTAAGCGGCATGCTCTTGTCTTTCTTTTGGATCTCCAAACCGGTCGGTATTGAAAAACTCGAAATTATTAGCCACCTGTTGCATGGAAATATTAAGTCGTGTACCAAAATTATTTGTTGAATACTTTATGCTGCTATTGATACTTTTTGTTTCTGCCGTACCAACCTCTACACCGGCATTCATGCCTAACCCATCATCTGTTAATACCAATTTATTGGTAAGAAAAACAATCCCGGAAGCTGCTCCTGCCCCATACATGGTCGACGAACCGCCAGGTTGAATACTTACCTGATCAAACATTCCTGCATTTACAGCAGAGAGGTTTAATTGTCCGCTCATGGGTGGCTTTAAATTCAATCCATTCCAAACGATGGTAGTATGATCGGCACCATTACCGCGTATACTCATGGTTGCAAGTCCTCCTGGTCCGAGTGACCCGAGATTAACAAAGCTTTGCTGATTGAGAACTTCTGCCAGAGAACGCATCTGGTTCAGCTCTAACTGAAAGGAATCGATGGGTATTAATTTAGCGCCTACAGAAGGATCTTCGAAACGTACACCCTTAGTATAGACCGGATCAAGGGCAATAATGGTATCACCAATATCGGCTTTTGCCAATAAATGAAACCCAACAAGTACACAAACAAAAATACCACGTACAAACATTACAAATGAATTAGATTATCCTAATCACTTGCAACTTTTTGGAGTAAAGATTAAAGATTGTTTTCCAGGCAATCATCATTTGCTTTTCTCCCGAAAGCTACATAATGAAAACACGCATGGCAGGTCTTCTGACTTATTCCGGTTTTTGTGCCTTCCCTCGCCCACTGTAACTTTTGTGAAGGTGAACCATAACACACCTGGTAAAGTTAAAATGAGTTCGAAGTGGCCTGCTTTCAAAAACCATTTGCTTGATAATCAAGCCTGGAACTTACAGCAGCGGGAACTGTTGCCGATTTGCACGGCATTCCCTTTTAACCCTTTTCCCTGAGGTGGAAATCGGGACCATTGCGCTGCAATTTTAAGAGATTTTATTTAGAAAAAAAAATGGAAAACAAAACCCTATACTTTGCCCCTTAGCAACAAATGGTTTAAACGGTTGTTTTTATTGGGCATACTCGTAAATCAATTTTTTTAATTTTTATTTTCGAATCATTTTTAAAGCTTTTACGATTCGATATAATACTTTTACCTCTATGTTAGTAACCGAATCAACAAAACTGGCCGATGTAATTCATCATAATTACCTCTTGCTACCCATCCTGAACCGTTTTAACATTCAACTTGGTTTTGGCAATAAAACAGTAAAAGAAATATGCAGCGAACAAGGTGTTCATCTTCAGTTTTTCCTCGAAATTGTCAACTCCTTTCTCGACAACGATTATTTTCCCGAAACAGAACTTCAGTCGTTTCCACTTAAATACATTATCGACTATATAAAACGTTCGCATGTTTTTTATGTCGAATTTAAGGTGCCTCAGATTGAAAAGCTTATTGCCGAATTGCTCGAAAAAGCATCTGTGGAAAACCGGCAGTCCTATAAGCTCATTCAGAACTTCTTTATTGAATACAAGGCAGAACTGATTGAACATATCGATAAAGAAGAAGATAACATTCACCCATATGTATTAAAATTGGATGAAGCCATTCAAAATAATAAGGTAGACAGCGAATTAAGAGCACTGGTTAAAAAAGAATCGATTACGCTCTATGCCGATGATCATGATAATATAGAAGATAAATTATTCGATTTAAAAAATCTAATGATCAAATACCTGCCTCCGACAGAAGACTATTCATTGTCGAATGCCATATTGTATGAACTCTTCCGTTTAGAGCGGGATTTGGGTGATCATTCCAGAATCGAGGAAAAGGTGTTGATACCTAAAGTTGAAGCCATTGAAAAACAAATTTTAGGTGCATAGCATGAAGAAAACAACCACCATTGTTATTGTTGAAAACGCTTTCCGCAAATCAGCGATTAAACAATTTCTGTTTGAGACCAAAATTGCTCAAACTATTGAGTTTAAATCTTCCTTGCTGGAATGCATGAGCGGTACCTGCCAGCCTGCATTCTTAATTATCGATTCGGAATTATTGCCTGAACCACACCAAGTCAGCCTTGATAAAATAAAACAGAAAAACAGTGATTGCAAAATACTTTTATTGCACCATGGCGCTGTTGATACGCATATATTACCCTACATTGATGGTCACATTCAATTTTTCGATTCTGAAGAAGAAATTCTCCATTCATTTCGGACGTTTTTTACTGATGAAAAACATCCCTTCGTTAACAAAATGGTTGACAATACCTTGAGCGAGCGTGAATTAGAAGTGGTTAAACTGGTTGCCTTGGGCAAAACGAATAAAGAAATTAGCGATGCCTTATATATTAGTGCCCACACGGTAGTCAGCCATCGAAAAAACATCACAAACAAGCTTGGCATTAAAACCATAGCTGGTTTGGCCGTTTATGCCGTGTTGAATGGCCTTATCGATCCGGAAGAAGTAAATAAATAACTGCAATATTTCTTAGAAACCACGAAGAATATTGTTAAACTTATGGCTGCATTGATTCTTTCTGGTTATGAAAAAAACTAGCCTCTTCATTTTTCTACTCGTGGTGCCTGTAATTTTGGTATTAAGTAACAGCAAGGTTGATTCGCTCTACAAACAACTGCAAATTGCCGACGATTCGGTAAAATACCTAATCTACGAAAATATTTACAGAGAGTTAAGGTACCAAAATACTGACAGTGCAATCTGGATACTCGATGAGGCGCTTGAGTTTTCTGATAAAAATAACCGCCCTGATAAAATCGCTGTCTTTTATAATTGCTATGGCCATGTATACGAGCATGTCGGAGAGATCGATTTGTCCATGGATTATTTTCAACGATCATATGATATTTTATATCAACTTGGTGAATTCGAAAATGCAGTTATATCACTGAACAATCTGGGCGCTATGCTCATGGATGCAGCAAAGTATGATCAAGCAGGCGAAAAATTATTCCAGGCCCTTTCTATTTCAGATTCATTGAATTTTGTAGAAAGAAAATCTATTACTCTTCATAACATAGGAATGCTTTTTCATCATCAGCAGCAATGGGAAAAAGCTATTGCCTATTACGAGAAAGCCATTATCATTAATAAAGAGCTGCAAAAGTTAAAAAGTGTTGCCCTACAATACAACAACATTGGCATCATCTATTATTACATGGGAATTATGGATTCCGTTTTGGTTAATTTCGAACGATCGCTGGATATGTATATTGCTTTAGGGGATAAAAAAGGTCAAACACGCCCCCTTTTTAACATTGCAGAAATTTATTCAGAGAAAGGAGAATATAGTAAAGCCCTGGATTATTATGAGCGTTCAATACAGCTCGAAAAAGAACTTGGATATAAAAAAGGTTATGCCGAATCTATGGTATATATTGGCAATCTGTATGCCCAACTAAATAACTTCAATAAAGCACTAAGTTATCAGCGAGAAGGACTTGAAATCCTGGAGGAATTAAAGTATCCCCGAGAAATAGCTGATGCCTATCAGGCACTATCAGAAACCTTCAGAAAAATGGATATGTACGATAGTGCACTGGTATATTATATAAGCATGTCGGCCATCAAAGACAGCCTATTTACTGTTGAAAAATCAAAACAAATTTCGGAGCTTGAAGCAATTTATGAAAACGAAAAAAAGGAGAAAGAAATTCTGCAGCTGGAAAAAGTAAAATCGAGAGACAAATTCTTCAAGAGTATATTAATTGCAGTAGTGGTTATCATGATAATGCTGGTTGTTTTCCTGATTATATATTCCAAAATGCGCGAAAAAACCGCTCTTCAAAAAGCCAAGAATCTGCAACAGACTACGCAATTTAAGGCAGTAATAGAGGCGCAGGAAAATGAGCGAAAACGCATTGCCGGTGAATTGCACGACAGTGTGGGACCTCTCTTGTCACTTACCCAACTTTACATTTCTGATTTATCGGATTCCATCGATGCTAAAAACGAAGAAGACAAAGTGTTATTGGATAAATCGCAAAAAATTCTACAGGAAGCCTGCGATGAAACGCGCAATATTTCACACAACCTGATGCCTGGGGTATTAATACGGCTTGGGTTAGTTTCTGCCATGCGCGAACTCATTAATAAAGTTAAAGGTTCTAACCAGTTTGATATAAGTTTTGAATCAGATAAGATAGAAAGCCGGTTTGATGAAGGCATCGAAATTACCTACTACAGGGTTTTACAGGAACTTCTCAACAACATCATAAAGCATGCTGGGGCAAACAATATAAAGGTTTCACTGCATCAGCAAGAAGATTCATTAAATCTCTGTGTTTCAGACAATGGAAAAGGCTTTAACATACAGCAACTCGAAAAAGTACAAGGTATTGGCTGGAAAAATATTTACTCAAGAGTTTCATTGGTTGGAGGGAAAATAAAACTAAACTCAGGCATTAAAGGGACTAATGTTGAAATTGTTACACCTGTAACATAATACTCTACTTGTTTTGTTTTAAATAATAATGCTTAACTTGATACTACATTGATTTGCCAGTTAGATGAAAACAATTTTTAAGACCTTCTTTTTGCGCTCGCTTTTAATTCTGACTATTTTATTCCTGCTACTTATTAAGCAAACCATTATGGCCCAGGCGCAAACAAAAAAGTATAACCTGGACACCTTGCAGAAATACGGTGTTGAGTATCCCGATTCTATTCTACCCATTTTGGCAGCCTGTATTTCTGATGCTGAAAAAGGTAAAGATTTTTTTACTGCCGCCCTGGGACATGAAGCAAGAGGTTATATTTTCCTGGAAAATGAAGAATACAGAAAATCAATTCAAGAATACCAGGAAGCTTATAAGGACCTGATTAGAAGTGATTCATTGTATTATATAAGTGGTGTTTTGGTAGAATTGGGTATTAACCTCAACTACCTTGGCGAACTTGACTCTGCTTTAAATTATTACTACAAAGCAGAGGCAAATGCACGGGAATACGCCAATTTAACCACCTTATCGCAAACCTATAGAAGCATTGGCTTGTTGAAAATTGATTTGGGCGATTATAAATCGGCATTAAATTATTTATTTCAATGCCTGGAGCTGGTGGATGATATCAAATCAGGAAAAAACCAGCGTGCAGAAATCTTGCAAAACATTGGAATTGCCTATTCAAAAATGGATTCGCTGAATGAAGCCATAAACTACTATGGCGAATCACTCCAGATTTTTATTGAAATGAATAATATGGTAAATACAGCCATTTCCTATAACAATATAGGGGTATTGTATGAGCGACAAGAAAATCTCGATTCTACCTTGCACTATTATGCAAAGGCTTTGGAAATGTTCGAAAAACTCGATTACAAGCTGGGTGTTTCAATTACACTATCAAATATCGGTTTTATTCATCGCAAAAGAAATGAATTCGATTCAGCTTTAGCTTACACACATAAAAGCTTGGATATCTCAAAACAAATCGATCTCAACAATCAAATTCTCTCAAGTTACAATGAACTTGCTTTAGTGTATTCAGGAAAAGGTGACTACGAAAAAGCTTTTCATTATTCAGATTCTGCATATTATCTGAATGATTCCATTAATAGCCAGGAACAAAATGAATACATCGCTGAATTGGAAACCATTTATGAAACAGAAAAAAAAGAACAGCAGATTGCCCTTCAGCAAACAGAATTAAATCACAAAAGCAGGCAGAATATAAGCCTGATGTTTATTCTTTTGCTTACGGCAGGTTTAACCGTGTATGTTTTTATTTCGAACAGGCAGCGACGCAAGCGCAACAAGCTGCTATCAGAAAAAAACATCCTGCTAGAGCAACGCAACAGGCAGATAACTAGCAGCATAACATATGCCAGTTTTATCCAAAAAACCATTCTTACTGATGCTGACTTATTTAAAACAATATTCCCGGAGTATTTTATATTGTTTAAACCAAAAGACATTGTAAGCGGCGACTTTTACTGGTTACAAAAAAGAAAAGATCAGATTATAATTGCTGTAGCCGATTGTACCGGTCATGGCGTGCCGGGGGCTTTTATGAGCATGTTGGGTATTACATTTCTGCGTGAAGTAATTGATGTTTATAAAATTACCCAACCGGATCAGATACTGAATATCCTGCGCGATAAAGTGGTTGAAGCTTTGCATCAAAATGAGAGCTCTTCAAAATCGCGTGATGGAATGGATCTGGCAATTTGTGTCATAAACACATCAACACAAACCATCAACTACAGTGGAGCTTATTTGCCAATGATGCTCTATTCTAAGGAGCGGCTTACAGCCTTTAAACCCAATAAAATGCCCATTGGCTTTCAAAAAGCCAGGAAAGGATCTTTTACCAGTAAAAGTGTAAATTATAATAGAGGTGATCGAATTTTTCTTTTTACCGATGGGTATGCCGACCAATTTGGCGGAAAGGATAGTAAAAAGTATTCAAGACAAAAATTTATAGATTCGCTCGAAGAGATACAAAAATATGCGATGGAAGCACAAGCCACGGAACTGGAAAAAAGGTTTAACGCCTGGAAGGGTGAATGGGAGCAAATCGATGATGTTACCGTAGTTGGTATTGAGCTTTAGCTTTTGCAAATTTTCCCCACCCAAGTAATGTTCCAATGGCAATGAGCAATATCCATTGAGGTACATCAAGCAAAAGCGAAGGCATAGTAACAATAAGTGTTACCATAATGGCCAATCCATACAATAAAAAGCGAAGGGCAATAAAATTAATAAGCAGACGGTTCGCTTCAAGCTTTCTTCGAACTAGCAATATAAGCAGATAACTACCGGAAACAAAAAAATCGATGGCAACGAGGTACCATGCAAATCTGAGTTCGCTTTTATAATTATCCGGAATAGAAGAATCCAGCAAGGCTCTGATATCTGTTAATTCTCCGGCAATGCTGTGGACAAGGGCGCCTGCCAAAATTAAAACAATGGAAACAACAACGCGCACTTTCATGTTTAGGGCACATTAGAAATTTAACTTTTCTTTAAGGGCTTTTAAACCGCTTTTGCTAATCTTAATAATAGCTCCGTCTTTAAGTTTGGCAACATAGCTGTCT
Organism: Bacteroidales bacterium; assembly: GCA_003508755.1. Classification (GTDB taxonomy): domain Bacteria; phylum Bacteroidota; class Bacteroidia; order Bacteroidales; family UBA10428; genus UBA10428. Next base: position 9,928 of record DNTK01000381.1, read on the forward strand.
TTCCCATAAGGTTCAAGTTGATTCACCTGGTCGATGCGTATAATATAAGAACGATGTACCCGGAGAAAATCCTCGGCATCGAGGTGTTTTTCAAAATACTTCATGGTAGCCTGCTTTAAGTGCTTGCCTTCGGTGGTATAAATCATTACATAATCGTCTTGTGCCTCAAGGTATTTTATTTTGCTTGCAGGAATTACATGTATTTTATGGTTCGATTTTACTACTACCCGTTCTAATGTTTCTGTTAGGGGTTGTTGGGCTAGTTTTGACACCGTTGTTTCAAAGGGAGTTTGCGATTTCGATTTTATCTTGCCAACTGCTTTTTCCACAGCCTCAAAAAATCGTTCCTTCGAAAATGGTTTTAGCAGGTAATCGATGGCATTAAGCTCAAAAGCCTGAATGGCATATTGGTTGTAAGCAGTTGTAAAAATAATCTCGGGGCGGTTGCTCGTGTCGATAAGTTCCAGCATCTCAAACCCATTTAGTTTCGGCATCTGTATATCAAGAAATACCATGTCTGGATGTAAATCGTTTATTGCCTTGGCTCCCTCAAAACCATTTTCGCATTCGGCAATTATCTCAATGGTATTAGTTTGATCTGCATACTTTTTTACAAGGGCTCTTCCCAGCTCCTCATCCTCTATTATTACTGCCTTTAATTTTTCCATGGTGTTTTCTTTATTCTTTATTTAAGCGTACCGGCAAATACCTCTTCTTGTGGAAAATGCATTGTAATTTCAAAAACATTTTCCTTTTTCGCAACTTTTACCAAGTCTTCTCGTCCGTACAAAATTCGCAGTCGGCTGGTCACATTTCTAAGACCTATGCCTGCACCTTTTTTTACCAGAAAATCTGGATCGTATTCATTGCTTACTTTAACCTCCAAAATCGTTTCAAATACAGTGCTTTCAATAAGTATGTTCGATTGCGAAGTGCTTTCGTAGACTCCATACTTAATAGCATTTTCCATAATGGGTTGTAATATGAGACCAGGCAGATGTAAATTAAGGGTAGAGGGATGGATATTTTTATCGACATGTAAGCGTTTCCCAAAACGAATTTTTTCAATGCTTAAATAACGCTCAATGTTTTTTAATTCATTTTCGAAAGTGGTTAAAGTTTCCTTTTTATTCGATAACGAATAGCGCAAAAAATCCGAGAGATTGATCACCATATCCTGGGCTTTTTCAGGACTAATCATGGTTAAGGAACTAATGGAATTAAGGCTGTTAAATAAAAAATGGGGATTAATTTGCGATTTCAGGGAACTTAATTCCGATTCTTTAACCAATGCTTTCAACTCCGATTCTTTGGTAAGCTTATCCTTAAAGTTCTGGTAATAAATTAACAGGTAATAATTGGAGATTAACAGGATATAAAACAAGAATCCGACGCCAATTCGCCATGGAATGGTTCTATTCAAAAGCTCAATATACTCTGTGTTTGAACTAAACAGGCCGGTTAGTGATAAATAGCTTAACCACAACCAAAGTCCTACTGCCAGCGAACTGGAAGCCAGGTGATTGGTAAGAAAATTCGTTATACGGTTTTTTTCAAGATCGGTATAGTACACCGGGTACCAGATACCAATACCAATAATGGCATAGAGCGAATTAAATACCAGGCTTTCGCCAACCGAAACCAGGATATGTCCCGGAAAAAAGTAAGTGACTATGCCTACCTGAGACAAGGCGATGAGCAGCCATATTACAATATATCCAAGCGATATTCGTCTGTTTCGAAGAATAGGGTTAAGCATGTTGCTATGTCATTAATAGCTCTTAATCTCGCCACCACCAAAAATTACAAAGCCTTTTATAATTAATTCGGGCTCGCCTTCCTTTTTTTGCTCGGGGATATTTACGCGGTGTTTATCTGAAAATCCCCCAAAAATTGAAATGGCACTTATGGTAACATTCCAGTCTTCGGGTACAATGAGCTTAAACCCACCAAAAACTGCCAGTACATCGATGTAGTTTTTACCGGGAGCCAATTTAGAACGTGACAGATTAAAATTCGATCCCCCAAATACAGCAAGCATTTTGCCTCCCTGGAATTTATCACTAATGATGGTTCTGTCGCCCCCACCGAAAAAAGCAACTTCGTCGATGGTGTCAATTCCTTTACTCTTGGTATGTGTTGTTTCGCAATGAAAATTGGTTTTCCGCTTAAAGATCAAAAAGAACCCGGCCATGATAAATACTCCAGCTAAGAACAATTGCCAGAAGTTAAGCCCATGCGGTAAGTCGATGTAATCGCGCGCATAAAGTCCCCCTCCAATTAATACCAACAAAAATCCTGGACCACGTCCTTCATGCGAAATTATATTAATGATGCCCAAAGCGATAAGAATCATTTCCCATCGAAAAATATACTCATTAATAAACTCATCATAAAAGCCCAGGTTTCTGAAAAGAAGTAATCCACCTAACGTTAATATCGTCAGGCCAATAAAAATCCTTTTCCGTGCATTATTCTGTTCCATCTGTTAACTGCAATTAGTTTACTTTTCAAAAGTATAACGATTAGCCGATATGAAATATACTTATTCGGTCAATTACCTATTAAAATCGGTAAATAAAAAAAGAAAACAATTTTGTTGTAAATTCGTTTCCTTAAAAACATCAAATTCCTAAGAAATGAAGCGCATAGTAAAAGTTACTTTAATTCTTCTGGGTGTAATACTAATTACCTCGAACTGCGACGAGGACAGGGGTTTTGTATGGATGCCAATCGGTCAGGAAAAAATGCTGGGACTTCAGCTCGATAGCACCATAAAGGCCAGCCCTTCTGACTTTCCGATTCTGGATAGAGATCAATACAGTCAGGTTTATGCATTTATGGACGAAATATTTTATGATATTCTCAATAATTCCAAAGAGCCGTTAAAGTATAAAAGCGAGTTTCAATGGAAACTAACCATTATCGAAAAAGATGAACTGAATGCTTTTGCAGCTCCGGGAGGATATTTATATTTCTACACCGGATTGCTAAAATACCTTGATAAGACCTCAGAGGTAGCGGGAGTTTTAGGTCACGAAATGGCCCATGCCGACTTGCGCCACTCGGCCCGGCAGATGCAAAAAGCCTATGGATTAAATTTTGCCGCCAGTATATTATTTGGCGACGATAAATCGCAATTGGAGCAAATTTTAATTGACATAGGATCTGGTTTGGCAGCCTTACAATTTAGCCGAACCGACGAATATCAATCCGATGAATTTTCAGTTAAATACCTCGCAGGTACTGCCCCGGTTACTGCCGGATACGATTGTAAATACGACCCCAGGGGAGTTGCCGGATTCTTTCAAAAACTGGAGGAGGCAGGGGCTAGCGAACCGCTCGAAATTCTGAGTACTCATCCATCAGGAGAAAACCGCGTTGAAGAGGTAGAAGCCATATGGGAAAGCCTGGGCAGCCCACAGGGTGAATCTTTTGAAACCGAATATGCTGCCTTTAAAGCATTACTGCCTTAAATTAATACGATATGGTCAAACACCCGTTGGATTTCCTTCGGGTGTTTTTTTGTTTACACAGGAGAATTAATTCTTCCTGCTTTTTTGTAACTTGAAATTTGAATGGCCCTTTCGAATGTTTTCAAAATAACCTGGCTATGAGAATAAAAAACTTACCCATATTTTTATTTATACTTATTACACTTGGATTTGCACAAGGCTGTTACCCTGAAGGTGCCGAAACCAATTCAGATTATGATCTCATTATTAGTGCATACAATCCTGGTTTTGATTTTTCATCTGCTTCATCATTTGCACTGCCTGATACCCTGATAGTGTTAAACGATACTACTGCCAGTGAACTAATAGAACTGACTCCAGACCAACGTGTTGCTTTTGTAGCGGCTGTTCGTGAAAACTTAGTCTCCTATGGATGGAACGATTCCACCAATGCTCAGGCTGAAGCAGAAACAATTGTGCTGGTATCGGCCATTGTAGCAAAATATTCTGATAATATCTGGGATGAATGGAAGTGGTATGAAGGGTTAGGGAATTTACAACCCCTTGGTCAAAACTCCCGTTACCCATGGTACCCCAATGAATTTCCTTACATTTATGACTACACGATTGGCACACTACTAATTACGATGATTGATGCCCGTCAACTGCCAGTTAGCGGGGAGGAGCCACCTACAGTATGGATCGGTAGCCTGAACGGCATTATTTCCTCAAAAACAATAAACACTTCAAACGTTGTTTCAACCATCCACAGGCTTTTTGAACTTTCAGAAAATCTGCATTAACATAAAGTATCATGAAAAAGACTTTATTCAGCCTACTAATAACAATTATAACATTAACTGCAGCAAATGCGCAAGAATCATTTTTTGCTATATATTACTCCCCATCGATACCTGTGGGGCAAACAAATTCCTATATCGATAACAGCAGCTTAAGGGGGCTGGGATTTGAACACCGCCATTATATTGATGCCTTGCTCACTGTAGGAATAAAATTTGGATGGCAGGTATACAACAAAAAGTTACCCGATTATATCGAAAACTTTTCCTCAGGAGTACTTTATGGGAACCAATACAGATATATCAATACTTACCCGATAATGGCAACAGTGCATTATCACTTATGGCCCGAAAGGTATTTCCGCCCGTATTTTGGAGGAGGCATAGGTGTATTTAACATACACCGTGTTACCGAAATGGGCCTATACTCCTCATCGACCCGATCATGGAATTTTGGCGTAAGCCCTGAGGCAGGCGTCTTGTACGATCTGACTCCCGAATTTAACCTGCTGGCAGGCATCAACTTCGATTATGGTTTTAAAACCAAAGATTCTGATGCTCATTCTGCGTTGAGCTTTAAGATTGGCATAGTTTGGGTAAGGCTCTAAACAGGTCATTTTAAATTATCAATTTCCAAACTTGAAGGTCGGATATTGGAATTGCTATATAAGAGATTCATTTTTTCCCTTAACACATTTTATTAAGATGTCTTTAATCAAAAGATAATATTCAGGTAGCAATTATACTAAACAATTAGAATAGTTTTACCTAAAAAATTGCTGCCTCAGGATTTACATATTCACACTACCTTCTCCAAAACAGATAGCGCTATACTGCCTCAACAAACTGTAGAAATGGTTGCCTTTGCCAAGCATGCAAAAATCGTTGGCATAAGTGATCACTTCGAAATGTTTATGCCCGATGAATTCGAAATATATCAACAGGAAGTCAGAAAGCATAATTTACTTCTCGGAACTGAGGTAAACGGGCATGCCAGTGTAAATCTGGCTCTGCAGCACGATTTCGATTATTATATTTATCATTGCTGGGGTGATGAGCCGGCTGATTATTCAGCTTTAAAAGCTCTCAAAGAAAAAGGAAAACCGGTAATAGTGGCCCACCCGTATGCAGTAAATACCGATTTAAATAAAATTGATGAAGGCAGTCTTGTAGAAATTAACAACAGGTATATATGGCGGTACAATTGGCAAAAAGAACTTGCTCCTTATATAAATAAATTTCGCTGGATCTTCAGCTCCGATGCCCACCAACCCAACTGGTTAAACCAGACAATTGCCCGTCGTGTTGGGGAAGAATTGGGTGTTAATGAACATATTATATTTTAAAAGTAGCTATATTCGTTATAGAATCCTTTAGCGTTATAAATGACTGAAGCAAGCAGAGCTAAAACAATTCGAACAGCCTCCTGGGTAGGTATTATCGGGAATGCATTTCTGGCATTTTTAAAAATTGTAACCGGTATTTGGGCTGGGAGTATGTCTGTGATTGCCGATGGAATCGATAGCACCGGGGATGTTGTTTCGGCAGCCATTATGCTTTACATCGCTACCCTTATTGCAAAACCTCCCAGCTTAAAATTCCCTTATGGATACGCAAAAGCAGAAACCAATGCCACCAATATGCTGGCTTTTTTGATTTTTGCTGCAGGCACACAGCTGGCAATAGCTTCGGTTCAAAAGATAATAAGAGGAGAGATTGCTTCCCTACCCGACATGCTGGCTATTTATATTTTGGTGATTTCGATTGCAGGCAAGCTTTCTCTGGCCATCTACCAAAGAAAAATGGGAAAACGTACCAAGAGCAACATGCTTCTGGCTACTTCAAAAAACATGGCCAGCGATGTGGTTATCTCCACTACCGTGCTGATTGGTCTGGTTTTTACACAGGTACTTCACCTTCCGATACTTGATCCGATTGCTGCACTTTTGGTTAGTCTTTGGATTATTTGGGTGGCAATAAAAATTTTCCTGCAAACCAACATGGAACTGATGGATGGTAATGTTGATAAGGAAACCTACGAAGAAGTATTTCATCTTTTGGAGTCGTTGCCCGAAGTTAAAAACCCGCATCGCCTGCGCATACGTAAAATTGGTCCTAAAAAGAACATCAACGTAGATATTGAATTAGAGGGCACAATGACATTAACTGAAGCTCACCGGCTCTCACATTGTGTCGAGGATTTAATTAAAGTTAAAATGCCCGATGTATTCGATGTGTCGATACACATTGAACCCGAAGGCGAACACATCGAAGAAAAAGATATTGGTATATCGAAACGGGGATTGGAAAATAAAAAGTAGTTATTTTAACAGTATTGCAATATATAGTACCATAAACACCTTAACATGAAAAGCATATATTTTATTCCCCTGCTTGCTCTTATTTTTGTTGCCTGTACTTCGCCTATAAAAAAGGGAAAGGTAGAGGTATTAAAAACCTTCCCATCAAATTTTGTTCAATCAAGAAATGTAGAAATTTATACCCCTCCGGGATACAATCCAAAAATTTCCTATCCTGTTTTATACATGCACGATGGTCAGAATGTATTTCATCCTGAAACCTCTACACATCAAATCGACTGGGGTGTTGATGAAGCCATGGATAGCCTTGTAAATGGCGGAATAATAGAGCCTATGATAGTGGTAGCCTCATGGTGTGTTCCCGAAATACGCTGGAATGAGTACATGCCCAATATTTTAAGCACTGAAGAAATTGTAAAATATCCATTTGGTTTCATGAACAAGCTTAACGACTCTGCCCTGCTGTCAGACCAATACCTGAAATTTATTGTAACTGAATTAAAACCCTTTATCGATTCTGCCTATAGCACAAAGTCTGACGCTGAAAACACCTACATCATGGGGTCAAGCATGGGAGGACTAATCTCGCTTTATGCTCTCAATTCATATACCGGGGTATTTTCCAGGGCTGCTTGTTTATCGACCCATTGGCATGCCTTCGATGGTTTGTACATTGAAACATTAAAAAGTACCTTACCTAAGGCAGGTAAGCATGCAATCTACTTCGATTTTGGTACCGCCACCCTCGATTCGCTTTACGAGCCTTATCAACTTCGTGTAGATAGCTTGATGCAACAAAAAGGGTATATGCAAAATAAAGATTGGGTAACCATGAAGTTTGAAGGAGCTGAACATAACGAAGCTGCCTGGAATGAACGGGTGCATATTCCCTTAAAATTTCTGGCGGGAAAACAAGAAAGTCAATAAATAGCTTCCACCACATAACTTCCGTCTTCTATTTCTTTATTGGAAAGTAACAAAAATAAAAATGCACTTAAGTGCTGGTAAAAATTTCGGCTATAAAATAATCCTATCACCCAACTCTTTGGAAATATTCTTTTTAAGCTCGTTTAAGATTTGAAATTTTTGCACAAGCAGTTCAATCGATTCATGGTCGCTCCGCTCCTGGGCGCTTTTTATTTCTTCCTGGGTTTCGGACAAAAGATCAAGTAGTTTCTTATTCTTGAATGAGGTGACCAGTTCAGGAACAATTACTTTAAGTTTCATTTCCTCCGTTTCGAGCTTAACATCATTCTTACTCCAAAGTGTGCTCATCTGATCATCATAACTCGATGTCATCATTTCCACTGCTGCTGAGCTTACTTCTACATCATCGCTCATCACAAAGTAATTGGTTTCGAGTTTCATTTTACGATCTACCAAATCGGCAATCATATCATAGATTTTGAGATAAACGGGATGCTGAAACTCCAGGCTATCATCACGGATTTCGTTGACGATGTATTGCATTACCGCTATGGTATTATCACCCATAAAGAGTTCAACATTCCCAAAATTGAGTAACACACGTATTAAATCGTGTTCATGCTTATAATCTTTATTGATATTTAGCTTTACCCCTTGATCTGTATGAGCTCTAATCGGTTCTTGCTGTGGAGTTGAATAACGCTTTTCTTTTTCCTGAAACTTGTTCCGCCTTATCTTATAAGTTTCGTCGTAAAGAATTTTCTCATCGATATCGAGCAATTTGCTGCATTCGCGAAGGTAAACACTGCGTGTAATGCTATCGGGAATTACTGCAATAGATTTTACCACCTCGGTAATTAACCGGGCACGCTGAATGGGATCATTCTCAGCATCTTTTATCAGCAAGCGCGTTTTAAAGCGAATAAAATCACTTTCGTTATTATCGATAAATTCAAGAAACTCAGAACTGCTGTGGGATTGAGCAAATGAGTCCGGATCTTCACCTTCGGGTAGCAGAAGCACTTTTACATTCATCCCCTCCTCTAATATTAGGTCGATCCCACGCAAGGAAGCTTTGATTCCTGCCTCATCGCCATCGTATAAAACAGTGATATTTTTAGTAAAGCGTTTGATTAACCGTATCTGTTCGCCGGCAAGGGCGGTACCTGATGAGGCCACCACATTCTCGATGCCATTCTGATGCAGGCTGATAACATCGGTATATCCTTCAACTAAAAAACACTTGTCCTGCTTATTAATGCTCTGCTTAGCAAAATATAGCCCATACAGAATATGACTCTTATGATAGATTTCTGATTCAGGAGAATTAAGATATTTTGCCGTTTTCTCATTTTTTTTAAGCACGCGGCCACCAAAACCTAGCACCTGCCCTGACAAACTATGGATGGGGAAAACTACTCTTCCGGAAAACCGATCGAAGCGATAATTGTTTTTCTCAATTGTTAAACCCGATTTGGTCAGATACTCCAATTTGTACCCGCTTTCGACGGCTACATTGGTAAAGGCATCGCGTGCTTCGAGTGAATAACCCAGTTCAAATTTCTTAATTGTCTGCTCTCGAAAACCTCTTTCCTTAAAATAGCCCAGTCCTATTGCCTTTCCCTCATCTCTATTCCATAACCATTCTGCAAACTGGT
>DNTK01000107.1 GCA_003508755.1 Bacteroidales bacterium
GGTTCTAGATAACTTCTGCTAGGTTCATACCTTTCACTTATTCAAATTATTCCATGTAACTATCGGTGTGTTTTTAGTTTGCCTTTTTACCATCTTGATATCTCAACCATTTCTTGTTTTGCTTTTCTGTAAGGAAATCTGCCATAGCATTGTTAAGCAACTTCTCCTCATTCTGAACCTGCATTCTGATAGGTGGAATAATTCGCTGAATCTCTGCTTTTACTCCATTCATCTGGTACCTGTCTCTATTTCGCATGGCAATCTGAACGTTTCTATCGAAATCAGCTTCTAATTTTTGAAAGGTTGCTGCATGTAGTATCGATAATTCGTACATTTTACTGTTGTGCTGATTCAAGCTTTCAGATACCTTAGACTTTGTGGAATCATCAATGATTTTTAATTTTTTTATCACTTTTTCAATATCGTATTCAAAAATTCCGGCAGCTTTTTCAGCATTAAAGTCGGGTGGCGACATGTTACCGGGCATTTGTGCATATAGATTTGACATCAAAATGCCCAGGCTTAATATGATAGTCGAGAGTGTTATTTTCATGATAAAAGATTTTTACAGAATTACGGGTCCTTGCCATGAATCTTGATTATTCTCTGCCCGAATATTAAGAGTTGGGTTTGGTAAGTCAAAGGTTATGCTCTCATTGATTTCTCTTTCTTCAATTTTCCACGTTTTCGGAACAACTGGTGTGTCAGTTGTTCTGTTTACGTCTCTGGAGATCAATACAAATTCTTCACCTTGTGGTGAAATAAGAATAGAAAGTATTCTGCCTGCATTGAATGTAACTTGATGGTATTTCGCAATGTACCTCCCGGTTATTAATCCTTCGCCATTTTCCGGTAGTTCAGCATTGCTATCAACAATTTGTGCATTAAATAGCCATTGAAAACCAAAGTGCCCGGCTGTTGTAAATTCTCCATCTTCTTCCGCATCAGGCGAGCGCAAAAATCTGGCATAATCCGGCATTCCTTCTCTTGGTTCGTTTTTTTGCCAACCACTGGTTATTTGAATGGAATCAAATTCTTCCTGAGTTAAAATTTCATTATTAGCCCAAACAAGTATGGAATCCATAGAGATAATCTGTACCAGTTCAAAACCTATTCTTTTGGGTTCTGTTACAGTTTCTTCTTCAGGAACTTTGGTGTCTTCATCTTTCTCACAACTGATTAATGCAATAGAAAGTACCGATATTGATAACAAAAAAAGTAAGTTCTTCATAATGTTCATATTTTGAATTTTCACAACTCAAATATGAATACATACCAGTTGATTTGGAATCAATAAGTAAGTGAATTGAACAAATTGGAAGGTGAATTGAACAGAGCTAGGATTGTTCTATCCAGTTCATAAATTCGGTAACTTTTAATCGGCTTACAATAAGCTGCTCTTCGATTTTTAAATCAGTTTTGATGATAACTTTTCGCTTAAAGTAAGGTTGAATTTTTTTAATGGCTTTTTTACTCAGTAGAACCTGTCTGTTAATTCTAAAGAATATGGTTGGGTCAAGAGAAGCCTCAATTTCAGACATGGATTTAAAAACAGGATAACGTTTGTTATCGAATGTATGGATGTAAAGAATTTCGGTGTCAACAATAAAAAATGCAATTTTACTCACCTCAATGGGAATGAAGCTTTCCTTAACATGAACTAGTATTGAGGATTTATAGTTTTCTTTCTTTTGAAACGTACTTTTTAGCAGGTTTACAATTTCTGTGTCTGGCTTTAAAGATTCTTTCAGTGTTTCGTATTTCGTAAAGGCTATTTCCACATCCTCTTCCTTTACTGGTTTTAAGACATATTCAATACCATTGGTTTTAAATGCTTGTAAAGTGTATTGGTCAAAAGCGGTACAGAAGATAATTGGACATTTCAGTTGTACTTTTGAAAATATCTCAAAACTAAGCCCATCAGCCAGTTGAATGTCTGAAAAAATTAAATCAGGCAGGTTTTTATCATTAGAAAGATACTTTACAGATTGCTCAATACTTTCCAAAGTCTCAAGGATAATTGAATCAGGACGAACTTGCACTATTATTTCACTTAATATTTGTGCGGTATGTGGCTCATCTTCTATAATTAAAATATTCATTGCCCAAGTAATTTAATTTTAACACGAAATACCGATTCATCAGAAAAAATCTTAATCCCTTCGGTAATCCCTAATAAATCATATCGTTTAATAAGGTTTTTCAAACCTAATCCAGAATCTTTATCAGCGACTGTTTTTTGCTGCAAATTATTCTCTACTGTTATACTATTAATGCCCGAATCATAGATTTTAATGTGTAAAGGTTTTTCTTTCGATACAATATTATGCTTAACGCAATTTTCTAATAGCAATTGTAAAGAAAAGGTTGGGATATTGTAATTCAAAAGATTTACAGGAATATCAATATCAATGCTTAACATATCCTCATACCTGGCAAATAACAAAAATGAATAATCATCAATCAGTTCAAGTTCTTCTTTAAGCGTAACTGTGTCTTTTTCTTTTTTAAGCAACAACAATCTATAGATGTCAGAAAGTTTAATAACAAATTTCTCTGCATTGTCATTTGAAGAGCGAATCATGGAACGTAATGTTGACAGAGAATTAAATAAAAAGTGAGGGCTTATTTGCTGTCTAAGAATTTCAAATTGGGCCCGAATATTTTCAGTTTTCAACATTTGGTTTTGCATTGAAACAGATTGATTTCGGGCATTTAGATTCAGCATATATTGAATTAGATAAATCATTGCAACTGCCACACTTCCTCTGATGAACATTAAGATAAAATTGTTTTCCCTGTTATTGTTAATACTATCACCTCCAACAGAAGCAAGAAAGATTAATAGAGATAGCAGAAGACCATTGGCAAGTAAAATAATAAGGATTTTACTGGCTAAATTCCATTTCTTAGGTGAATTAATGAATAAAGAAGCGAGCTTTGAATTTGCGAACCATGCTATTATTAGAAATAAGAAAGAAAGTAGCCAGGCTGTTAAAAAACTCTGTATAACAAGGTCAGTTTCATTCTCAGATTGATTTAAAATACCGAATAGGGGTAACAAAGCTGAGAATGCTACTCCGATTTTCCATTGACTATGCTTTTTAAGGCTATAACTCATAAATTCATTGTTTTACTCAATTATGCTACAACAGAATAAATGGCTTTAAAAATACTATTTATTTAAGCACGGATGAAATTGCATTTTCTATAGAAGTTATTATTTTGTGTGTTAGCTCATTATTCTCAAATAGCTCGTTTCTATAATTTATACCCCTCTATCCTCTGGAAGCTAGATAAGTAATTGGCGGGCTTTTTTATTTTTTGATATTCTGGAAAATATTAAATAAATATGCAGAAAACTTGCATAGAATTACAATTTACTATACATTGCCCCAACGTTAGATGATATTTGAACCTCATACCCTTAAACAGACGTCACTTTAAGTCAATCAGAGGATCAAATTTGGAGAAAGATTTTTACGGGAAGGTGTTAGATGAACTAACATGAATAAAAAACCTGAGAGATTGTGGAAGGATGATCAAATTGCATTATTTACGGCTTGAGATCATAACTAGATGATCTTTCGGCTTCCCAA
>DNTK01000547.1 GCA_003508755.1 Bacteroidales bacterium
CTCCATGCCTGCAAAAAATGTTTGTCTTTCTTGTGTAAAAAGTAAAAAACCGAGAAAAATCTCTAAAAGAATAAAGATAACAAGAAAGATAATAGTTTTTTTATTAACTGTTTTACAAAATGGAATCAAAAAAAGCCAGAAAAAACCATTAGGAATAAAATTAAATCTTGACTTAGAAATTGTAGCATCAGTAAATGTCATGAAATTAATCAAAGCAAGAATAATAAAAAGAAGTATAAAAAGATATGAAATAGCCTCTTTCTTTGTGAAGTAAAAAGCCTCTTTATTAATAAGGAAAAAAATTGAAATAGCAAAAAATGCATTCGGAACAAAGACAGTTGTTGGTAAATAAATGACAAGCGCTCTGATAAATGCTATTAAATTTTTCATTGTCCAATTAATGAAGCTTCAAATTTTGCAACTTTATCAACAAAACCTAGCTCAAAAAAATATGATCCAGTTATTTTAATTGTCTCAATATCAAGTTCCATTGCTCTTTCAACACATTTTTTGTAGTCTTCCGGTTTAGTAGCGAAAAACACCCCTTTCATTTCGCCAATAATTGGCTCGAAGTAGCCTTTTGAGAGTCCATCAATATCAAATAATACAGATGGTATTCCTATCACCAAACTCTCGAGTGCGCAGGTTGAGAGCATCGTTGAATGGATACAGCAACGATAAATGCTCTCGTAAAATCCATCTCTGACCACAATAATATTTGGTGGGAAACAGGCATAATCATAATCCTGATATGCATATCGGGGAACAAATTCGAAGCAAATAAATGGATTTAATTCTGCCACCCTTTTCAGAAATGGAATAATGCGATCTTCATAATGAAAGTTTGAAGTGAAGCAGACTCTATTGTTATAAGTATATTTCTCGTTTATATCAAAACATTTATTTAAATAATCCATAATGTAACTACCGCATATTTGGACATTATTATTGCAAATATATAAAGTATTTTTTGGATTGAAAAAATCTTTGTCATTTTTTCCGTATGAAAGCAAATATTGTGGTCGCAATCGAGAGTCACCTTCAAGATATCTAAGATATGAAGGATGATTATAGTGAATAATTCCATGTTGAAGTTCAACTGTCTTTATTCCACTATCATGTGCAGCCGCAAGATAAGCCACATAACCAGGTGCATTTACATAATAAATTACTTCCGGCCTCCAAAACTTAACGGCTATTTTTAAAGCAATCTTCTGCCCAATAAAACGGCATACAAGAGCATCTAGGTTCAAATCGATTTGGTATTTTCTGGCTATATCTTCAATAGTACCCCTATTGATTATCTTTGAAGGCCGGTAACATAACCACCCTATTATGGCAGCAATGAGATACAACAATGCTTCATTGGTGGTACAATCATCACGCAATTTTCTACGCTGAGGATAAAATGCAGGAATAGGTGAGAGCACCAGCAACGTTTTTCCAGGCAATCTAAAAAGCCCACCGGCAACACGATCTTCGAGCATATCATTAATAACTTTTAAGCGCTCACTTGAACTAAAAACAACACGATTATATCGTTGAAAATAGCATGAAAGTCCCCAAAATATTGAGCAAAACATTTTTATCAATTGCCTGCCACTGAGTTTTTGCCTGCGGAGTCCCTCATGCTGAACTTTGGCTCGTACTGAATCAATAATGTATCCACGAAGATAGTCCCAAAGCGGATAGCCTTCATATTGAATTTTATCTAACCCATACCAACTTTCAACTTCCTGAACTATTTTTCTAATTTTTTTCATCAGATACAATTATTATGAGCGAGGGGTTCCTTCGTAATTCTCATTGCTTGCCAAGTCGTTAATATCCCCAGTATCCCGATAGCGAATGTTCTAGCCAATATAGGACCTTCAATTCCATATCCTGCACTAATTGAATAAAAGCCACCAATCCATGAAGCACCAAGGGCAAGAAGCAAATTAATTGTAAACAGATGGTTTTTCTTCATGACCATAAATGAAATATTTGAGCCCGAAAAGAACAATAGGGCAGAACCAATAGCTGCAATTTGTGCTGCTGTAATCGCACCAATGTAGTCAGGCATGAAAATGATGATAAGAGGACCAATGCTGACGTAAAGCAATGAAGCTATAGGTATAAGAAATGAAATATTGAGAAGAATTGAAAGGTAAAGATATTTTCGCAATATCTTTACTGAACCTGTTTTACCGTAAGCAAATGATGCTTTTGGATAAATAAGCATGCTGAATGAGATAGGAATAAAACGAACTCCAGTAAAAATTAAGCTTGCAAGAGTAATTTCTCCTAAAGAAATATCATCTAGCAGAAGGGCAGTAACAGAACGGTCGGATACTGCAATAAGTCCAAAAAGATACCCATTAATCATCACTAGAAAGCCACTCGATATAAGATCTTTGAAAGTGTGAATCGAAATATATTTAATTTCTATTTTGAATGGATTAGAGACTATAAATCTTACAAGTGTTCCTGCAAATGCGATGAAAGCAATACTCATTGCTACTCCATATTTTCCATAAAATAAAGCAAGCCAGGGAAGTAATACAGTCAGCAGATGCTGAGACCACAAAATAGCCCCGAACTTAAAAAAATTTCTGCTAGCCCGAAAAGTAGTATCAAAAAATGCTTTAAGGGGAGTAGTTGCCGAGTGAACTGCAACAGCTATTATGGTGAACAGATGAAAATTGCCCAAATCTGCCTTGTAAGCTGAAAAAGCAATTACAAACCAAATCAGCAATTGTATTAATACAATAAGCAGAACCCAGGTATATGCCGCATTAACTTGTTCACTGACTATTTCATTTTTGCCCAGCCCCTCATATAAAGCAATGTTACGATTAAGCCCATTGACTAAACCAAAACCAAGTAAAGTAAAATAAGGTGTCAGTATGATATATGATTGTATAATACCGAACGCTTCCGGATTAACAAAACGCATGTAGATAATATTTGCAATAAGGCTAACAGCAGGTGTGATAGCACTGGCACAAACTAAAACAATTTCGTCAAAGCGATTTTTCAACTTTCTATTGTAAATATGAAGAGATTTATACAAGGTGAAAATTCAAATTAATTGCAAATATAAACAATTTTTAAGCAGATGAAAAGTGGGTATATTTAAATTATAATTACAAATTATAGAGAATGAAACACAGTGATAAACATATAATGTATCTTGAATATTTCAGGTTCAAATTTCTGAAAGATGAATATTTTGATATAACCAGATTTGTTGATTATTGGTATTATTATAACTAATATTTACAAAAGGAAAAATTTAGTCAATTTTAGATAATTCTTAACTGAAATTTACTTTGATGCAAATTAGAGAAATTCATTCACCTATATGTGAAATAAAATCTTGCATCATTAAATAGCGGGTGCGCATCTCACTAAATGTATCAGCAAAAAAGGCGGGTTCTTTTTGGGCAATCAAATTTATTTTACTTTCGATTTCAGACCTTAGATTCTGAGAAGTAGCAGATATAACTTGTTGTTTAAGCGAGATCGATTGAGAAACACCCCGCATATCTTCACTGATTAGCAGAGAGGCTTGGCGCTGCGAAAGACAATAGATGTGAGCATGTACTCGATACCCTATGTGAATGCTGCAATCGTTATATAAATCGGTCATTTTTTCATGACCTCCAGATATATCTCTGACTTCATATCCTAATTTACGAGCAAATGCAGCACAGTACAAATGTTTAAGAGTAAATAGTAAATACTTATATTGAACTTTAGGAAAATAGCCATGATGGAAAGAAAGAGATCTGCGAACATCAGAAAAACGACGTGCGCCCCAAGAAAGTACTCTAAGAAAAGCTTTATTGATATTCGCAGGGGCACTAAATATTAAATGCTTAGCTGGAAATGCCTCGATGTAACTATCATACATTTTATCTGGATCGTACCAGGCAGGACAGCCAGTCATTACAACATTTTTGATCCCATTTTGGGCAAGAATTTGTACCGTACCAATATCTCTAGCGCTAGATCTGTAAACTTTTCTGTGAATTTCCTTTACGAATTTCAAAGATGATTTACTAAACATAAATTTTTTTGATTCCATCCGGTCTTTGTATCCGAGACCGAAAGGAATAACTGGCACCTTAATGCGATCAAGATTTAATGAATAAATATCTGGATATGTGTTTTTCTGATAAGCTGGACCACCACAGAGAATTACTGCCTTAGCCCGATTAAACGTTTCATATTCATGATCACCGACTGCTTTGCGATCAATCGCTACAATGTCAGAATCATATAACAAGCTAAGCAATTGTCGGGCACGAAAGCCGATGAGGTAATCGCCGGCATTTCTATAACTACCAACAAGTATTACGATCACGGCTAGATTATTTGTGTGGAAATTAGTTCCAAGATATCACTCATTACTTCTTATATAAAATCTATAAATTTTATCGGTGAAAGATAAATTTATTTTAATTAAAAACTAAAAATTAGCTTAATCCTGGAAGATTATTTTCACATATATTGCTAACAAAAGTAATGAAAAATATGTTTACAATTTTTATAACGTCAGAAATTCGCTAGTAATTGGATTATTACTCTAAAATATCAAGGGTTGTTTTGACAGTAACTAAATATAGCAAAGCAAAAAAAAACATAAATATCCAGTCAGTCAAGATAATAGTAACCAAATTATCTAAATATATTCAATTAAATAAGGCTCATATTCCAAAAGAGAAATCATGATAGACAAGTAAGTACACTCGAGCATATTTATTATGTATATTGCTTAATTGATCTATAAAGAACAGATTTTATCATTGAATATTATGTGATCTTGGTTATACTTTTGCTTAATAATTTTTAATATCCGAGGGACGCCATTTTGGAGGTCGATATTACTGCCCACACTGTGCATAATTGATCGAACCAGATGACTACCAGCAACGGAAACCAGTGCTTCAAGAATGTTTGCCTCCTGGGTGTCTAGACCACGGCCTAGATAGTAAATACCGCGCTCCAGTCGTGCAAATGTGTGGGTTGTTTCCCTGGTATTTTGTGCCATACATATAGTTGGAATGCCCAAAGAAGCCAATTCATAAACGGTACGGCCGCAAGAAGTGAAACATATATCCGCAGCAAGCATATGCTCTGACATTACCTCTACAGATCGCATTACCTTGATGGCCATCTGCTGTTCTTTTATTACTTTACCCAATTCTTCATTATTCGAATAGCCCGGTCCAAGTATAATACTGATGTCAATTCCGCTCTCCGCACACCAACCCATGATCGCTTTAAGCGTTTTTACGACGAGATTGCTCGGGTCGGTACCTCCAAAGCTGAGTAGGATATTTTTTACGTTAGGACGGACGGCAAATTTCCCTGCAAAACGAAATTCATTGCGCAGGCAGAAATAGTCAGCTCCATAGAAAACGTGTGGTCGCCTGTCGCCTTCTTCATGATATAACGCGTTAAATACGAGGTGGGCAACATTGCTACCGGGACCGAAATCTTCAAAATTTACAATAAAGATGCCATTTTCTTTTAGTCTGTTGATGTAATCAATCCCTGTATCCAGCATATCGTTGACAACAATATCTGGCTGGTATGCCAGAACTTGCTCAGCTAGATTCCCCTCTTGAAGTAAGTTGGTCTTATAGTTGCTCGACTCTATTATCTCTTGAGCAATTTCTGACCTTGGACAGCATAAGAAAACTAAATCTTCACCTGCTAACCACTCTGCCAGAGTTTTTACACGAAAGGCGTGTCCAGATCCTGTTAGGGTGTCGCCAACTATTACAAAAATCCAACGTCTTCGCCGCACAATACTTTCACAAAATGTCCACTGCAGAGGAGTATCTATGTCAATACCCTCAAGCTCTTCAAGTTCGAATATTTCGACTTTTCGACCAATGCGTGATTCTGGTGTAATTACTTCTCGAGTGCAGATTTGAATACTACCAGTTTCTTTCAGATTGCGTGGTAACAATTGACGGTTGAAGCGGTCTATATAATTTGGCTCAAAACCATCATGTGTTACATTCTCTTTCCAGCTCAAATGTGTATCATCTATAGCCGAAAAAAGGGTATCCACTTTTTTTTCTTCAAATTTCTGCAAAGCGTTATTGATTGAAACGGTGCTAATAAACGGTGAGGTTGGCTGAAGAGTTATGATTATCTCATAGTCGTGCTTAAAGCGCTGACACATTTGTAGATATGCGTCATAAATGACCGGATCTAGCGGGATATTGTCTGCGCATAAATCCGAGTTACGATCTATTACATGGACGCCAAAGTACCTCGCAATGAGTTTGATCTCCGTGTCATCGGTAGTGATCACAATATCGGCCTGAGTTTTTAACCCTAAAGCCGCTTCAAGAGTATATTGCAAAAGTGGCTTGGAACCAAGCACTCTGAGATTCTTGCGGGGTATACCTTTTGAACCTCCACGTGCAGGTATGACGATCAGATACTTCACAAGCGTTTTCCTAAGTGCTCCCAGCATAATATGGTATCTGCCGGTAATGAGAGAACTACACTTCTCCCTAAGATTTCATCATAGTGGCGAGGACTAATTCCAGATGCAGGTCTTTTCCACGTGAGGTGTTCCGGGGTGAGCGGGGCACCAGCTTGAATGCTTTTGGCCAATACGAGGCTGCGTCGTGCGTTTGCTCGACTTAGTTCCTGTGTGCGCAAATTATTCAATCTACCATTTCCTCGCAGAGATATAGCACGTTTCATATTTTTCCTAAACTGTAGTAAATCCTTCTTATCCATCGCATGATAATGGTCATTGCCAGAAAGTGTCTTGTCATGAGTAAAATGTTTTTCAACAATCTGAGCACCTGCAAGAACCGCATGTTCTAGGGTGCGCATATCTGCTGGTAAAGTGTGATCAGAATAGCCAATTGAACACTCGGGGAACTTCTGCTTAAGTGTTTGAATGGCTCCAAGGTTGGCATGATCTTCATTAGTTGGATAATTCAACACACAATGCAGCAAAACAAGCGCATTTTGCTCTTCTTGGATCCACTCAACAGCTTCCTCAATTTCCCACATGTATGCCGCACCTGTTGATAGTAAAATAGGTTTACTAAATTGGCATAAATATTTTATGAAAGGTTTATTAGTAATATCTGAGCTGGAAATTTTAATAAATGGCATCAGTGGTGCCAAGAAATTAGCGCTTTCACTATCAAAAGGCGTACTGCAGAAGGTTACCCCAGCTCTATCTGCAACACCTTTTAGATGTTCATAGTCACTTTTCCAAAAAGTATCATATTTGCTGAACAAATCATGTTGGCTAGTAGTGGGTTCTTTGG
>DNTK01000234.1 GCA_003508755.1 Bacteroidales bacterium
GAAATATATGATATCCGTTCGACACCCCAAATCTACGTGCTCGATAAGAACAAGGAAATCATAGGAAAACGACTAGGACCTGAGAATGTACCTGATTTAATCAGTGCTTATAAAAAAATGAACAAAACAGAATAATGGATAAACCAATTAAACTTGTACTCGAAGACGGAACCGAATTCAATGGCTATTCTTTTGGCAGTGAAAAATCGGCCAGTGGTGAAGTTGTATTTAATACTTCTATGGTAGGATATACCGAAAGTTTAACTGACCCCTCTTACAAAGGCCAAATACTAACATTAACCTACCCGCTTATAGGGAATTACGGTGTACCAGGAAATGAAAAAGAAAACAACCTGGAGCAATTTTATGAATCCTATGCCATGCATATTTCAGGATTAATTGTGAGCGATTACACTAATGAATTTAGTCATTGGAATGCCAAATCGAGCCTGGGCGATTGGTTGAAGAAAAATGACGTCCCCGGAATTTATGGCATCGATACCAGGGAGCTCACCAAGATTTTGCGCGAAAAGGGAACCATGCTGGGCAAGATAATTTTCGATGGTCAGGATGTTGAAATCTATGATCCAGCAACTGAAAACCAGGTAGCAAAAGTGTCGATTTCGGAGAAGAAAACCTTTGGAAATGGTAAATACAAAGTAACCTTAATAGATTGTGGTGTAAAATACAACATCGTACGCAACCTAATAAAACGCGATGCCACTGTAACCCTTGTACCCTGGAATTATGATTTTACCGCCGAAGCCTACGATGGCTTGTTTATTTCCAATGGGCCAGGCGATCCAAAATACTGTGAAGAAACAGTCAATAACCTCAAAAAGGCCTACAATTTGGATAAACCCATTACCGGTATTTGCCTGGGCAATCAGCTGATGGCACTGGCAGCAGGAGCTGATACCTACAAGCTTAAATACGGGCATCGAAGTCACAACCAACCTTGCATACAGGTAGGCACCGATAAAGCTTTTGTTACCTCACAGAACCATGGCTATGCTACCAATAACGACACACTGACTAACGAATGGGAACCCTTGTTCATTAACCTGAACGACGGGACCAATGAGGGAGTAAAGCACAAAACAAAACCGTACTTCAGTTCTCAGTTTCATCCCGAAGCATCGAGCGGTCCGACCGATACGGAGTTTTTGTTTGATATGTTTATGGAGAATGTAAAAAGCTACAGTTCATAAGTGTAAAAGAGCATAAGAATAGTTTAATCTGCTTATGCCCTTCCATTCTGTATCACTTGTTAATAATACCTATCAGATAAGCATACTACCTGGGTGTGTGGAATGTAGTAGAAATTGGTATTTTTCAGGCATTCTTCGTAGATTTCGCCCATTTCATAACTGTCTTCATCGTCCGATTCGTAATGCCAGGAAACGTTAAGTTCTTTTATTTTTTCGTTCTCATCGAGTGTCTGTAGAAGTTCAAGAATCTTTTTCGAGGTGGATGTATTAAAGTATTCAAGATTGATATCTAAATCAACTTTCTCTGTAGCGATTTCAGTGGCAAATATCAGCAAAGGATTAAAAAGGGCAAACACGTTTTCGGGCATTGAGCGGCCTTCGATGAGCATTTTACCACTGGGATAAAATTCTATGTTTGGCGAATGACTTTCGGGCGGAATAAAGATTGCTTCCATCGTTTTGGTTTTTTAGCATAACACTTAAAGGAGAATATCACTATTAAAGTTATGACAATTAACCAGATAAGTCAAGTCTCGAATGAAGAATTATAAACAAGAAAGGGATTAATAAGCGTCAGCTATTCAAGGTAGACAACACTTACACGCTTTTCAAGCGGAACAGTTTCTAAATGTCTGATATATTTAAATTTGGATCGCTGCTGGCATTGTTCCTGGTATATTTCAGCCATTTCGAAGCTATCGTCATCGCCATCTTCATAATGCCAGTTAATCATAACGCGCTGTATCTTTTCGTTGGTATCGAGGCACTTAAACATCTCCAGTAATTTTTTGGAAGTAGCCGTATTAAAATAATCGAGATTGACATCGAAAAGCACTTTCTCCGTTTCAAGCTTACTTAAAAATTCAAAAAGCGGAGCAAAAAATCCGGCTACATTTTCTGGTAAGCAACGTCCTTCAAGCAATAAACGTCCGTTCACATTAAACATAACTAAAGGGCTCTGATTGGTAGGTTCAATAGCGATGGAATCCATACGTAAAATATTATTGCAGATATTATCAGTAACTTGGTACAAGTGTATTAATAATTTGTGTTAATTCGATCTTCCTAACGGATTTTTTTTTGACAGACACAAATAAAAAAGCCCGAACATTGTTCAGGCACAGTAATTTACAAGTAAAATATTTACACTTAAGCTTCAGCATATTCATGGTACCTGAATTCTGACCTTAAAAGACTTTCTTCATAAATTTCAGCCATGTCGATGCTATCTTCATCGCCTTCTTCGAAATGCCAGTTGATAAGTATCGAACCAACTTTATTATTCGCATCAATTGTTTTAAAAAGTTCCATTAACTTCTTTGAGGTAGCTGTGTTGAAGTACTCAAGATTAACATCAAAGGTTACATTGGCCGCATGTAATTCCCGAACATATTCAATCATAGGGTTAAACAGCTTAAACACATCCTCCGGGATGCAGCGCCCCTCCATTTTAAGCCTGCCATCGGGGTTAAACACTATTTCGGGTAAATGACTTGTTGCTTCAAAAACTAGCGGTTCCATCTTTCAAATAGGTTTTTGGTTTTCTGGTTATTTTCCAATTAATCATCACACTATATCTATACGGAATCTATTTTCATTGGATATGTTGCATTGATGAATCGCTTTTTTTTGTTGATATTTACCAGAAGTTTTTAGACAAAACTAATTTAGAATACTTCTAAATAAATACAACATGCACATCGATTTCTCCGAAACAATTAAAAAGAACTTTAACAAACTACGTTTAGCAATAGTCGAGTTTTCTGGTCAGGTAGAATCCTCAAAAACAGAATTCTGGAATCTTGTGTTTACTGAAAGCGCCAAAATTAGAGACGAAATAAGTTCCGATAGAATTACGGCAATTCCAACCATTGCTGAAGCACGTGCTGCCTATAAAAGCTGTGGTAAGGATCCAAGCCGTTACCGTCCCTCGGCCGATTCTCTGATAAGAAGAATTGTAAAGGGCAACAACTTGTATCAGGTGAATAATGTGGTGGATGTGCTCAACCTGGTATCGTTAAAAACGGGGTTTTCGATTGGGGGTTATGATGCAACTAAAATTATTGGGGGCGCTTGCCTCGATATAGGAACCGAAAAAGATGAATACTATGGCATCGGCCGGGGCTTATTAAACATTGATGGATTGCCGGTTTTACGCGACGAGAAAGGTGTTTTTGGCTCTCCTACCAGTGACAGCGAACGCACCATGATTACAGATTCAGCTAAAAACATTGCATTTGTGTTTTTCGATTTCGGACTGTCAGAGTCCTTGAAGAATACCATGAACTTAACCACCGAACTTTTAAAAAAATATACCCAGGCAAAGGAAGTTAGGGAGGCAATAATAATACTATAAAAGATTAACACCTTAAGCATTCTTTTTCCGGTGTTGTCTTAATGAAGACCGATGAGCACTTTAGTACTTAAGCACTACTTCTGCACTTTCGCTCTTGTGCGCTTGTGCACTTTTATTATTTTTGCTCCACCCTAAACCATGAAAAGAATTTTCATAGACATACTGGATGCCATCCGTGGCAGTGAGCAGGACTATACCAAGATCCGTCTGAGCCGTGCTATTTTTCTATTGGCTGTGCCCATGGTATTCGAGATGTTTTTTGAGTCGCTCTTTGCTATTCTTGATATTTTTTTCGTTTCACAAATTGGGAACCCCGATTTCTTTTTGGCAAAAAACTCAAGTTTCAACGAAGGTTTTGGTGACACCTCGATATCCATTGTGGGTTTTACCGAATCGGTCATGACCCTTATTTATGCTATTGGCATTGGTGTAGCCATGGGTACAACCGGTCTGGTTTCGAGACGCATCGGCGAAAAGCATGATAAAGAAGCAGCCATTGGGGCCAGTCAGGCTATTGTTTTAGGGATTATACTCTCTATGTTTATTGCCTTTCCGGGGGTGGCCTTCCCGGGTAAAATTCTGCAAATGATGAATGCCGAGGCAGATATTATTACCCACGGCAAAACCTACATGGCTTTGATGCTTGGCGGCAATGTGCTTATCATGCTACTTTTTATAAATAATGCTATTTTCCGAAGTGCCGGCAACCCAGTTCTATCCATGCGGGTATTAATCATTGCCAACCTCATTAAC
>DNTK01000375.1 GCA_003508755.1 Bacteroidales bacterium
GT
This sequence comes from Bacteroidales bacterium, assembly GCA_003508755.1. Taxonomy (GTDB): domain Bacteria; phylum Bacteroidota; class Bacteroidia; order Bacteroidales; family UBA10428; genus UBA10428. The sequence continues at coordinate 3 of DNTK01000375.1, forward strand.
ACATAGCGTGGATGAGGCCAGAGTGTAACCAGAAGACTTTCAGAATTATATGTGGATTTTAACTGATTTAACCGCTGAATAATCTGCTGATGTGCTAAATGCACACCATCAAATATTCCAATTGTTGCAACTGTGTGCTTAACAATATTGGCCGATAAATCGCGATAAACCCTCAAAACTCGTAATTTGGTTGGCAAATGTATAAAAAAGATACCAGAACTCAGAAGTCAGAACTTTGTTGCAGATTTAGTTTTTGATTTCTTAATCCTTGCTACTTATTAAAAAATCTGTACAAAATATCGCTATCGTTTAACTATCTTTAATACATAAATCCATAAGAATGAAAAATACACACCCAAAAATTGTACAGGACGATCCGTGGCTCGAACCTTTTTCTGATGTAATAACAGCTAGAATGAATGCCGCCTTAGAGCTAAAAGAAAAGTTTTCGAAAATTGCCGGAAGCCTCAGTGATTTTGCAACCGGACATCTTTACTATGGATTGCACAAAAAAGGACAGCACTGGTTCTTGCGCGAATGGGCACCTAATGCAACCGCCATTTACCTCATCGGAGAGTTTAATAACTGGCAACAAAGTGAGGAGTTTAAAATGAAGGCTCTAAATGAAGGAAACTGGGAAATAAAAATTCCTGTAACAAAAATTCAGGTAGGGCAAAAATACAAAATGGTTATTCACTGGAACGGTGGACAGGGTGAACGTCTTCCTACTTATTCGCGCTTTTGCATTCAGGATGATACCACTAAAGTTTTTGATGCCGTTGTAGTGGATGATAAGCCCTATGAATGGAAAAACCAGAGCCCCGCAAAAAATATAAAGCACCCGCTAATTTATGAGGGACATGTTGGAATGGCTACCGAAGAGGAAAAAGTAGGATCCTATTCTGAATTTACAAAAAATGTATTGCCACGTATTAAAGATGCAGGATACAATTGTGTTCAGCTGATGGCCATTCAGGAACATCCTTATTATGGATCCTTTGGTTACCATGTTTCAAATTATTTTGCCGTTTCCTCACGTTTTGGAACGCCCGACGAACTAAAGGAACTTATCGATACAGCACACGGAATGGGCCTCATGGTAATTATGGATATTGTGCATTCACATGCTGTGAAAAACGAGGTGGAAGGTTTAGGGCGCTTCGATGGCACGCCTGATTTGTTCTTCCATAGTGACCACCGACGCGAACATGTAGCATGGGATTCGTTGTGCTTTAATTATGGGAACGAGCATGTATTGCATTTTCTACTTTCGAACTGTAAATTCTGGCTCGAAGAATATAAATTTGACGGATTTCGCTTTGATGGCGTAACCAGTATGCTGTATTACGATCATGGACTTGAGAGAGCTTTTACAAGTTATGAAAGCTATTTCGATGGAGGTCAGGACCCTGACGCTATCAATTACCTCTCATTGGCCAATGAACTAATTCATGAGGTAAATCCATATGCCATCACCATTGCCGAAGAAATGAGTGGATTACCAGGACTGGCTGAATCGGTGAAACACGGAGGGATAGGTTTCGATTATCGAATGGCCATGGGTACACCCGATTATTGGATAAAACTTATTAAAGAAAAGTCGGATGAACACTGGAATGTAACCGATATGTTCTACGAGCTTACTAGCCGCAGAGCTGGTGAGAACACCATTTCTTATGCCGAATCGCACGACCAGGCCTTAGTTGGTGATAAAACAGTAATCTTTCGGCTCATCGACAAAGAAATGTACTGGCACATGAATAAAGCCTCGGAGAACATGATTGTTGACCGCGGTATTGCCCTGCACAAGATGATTCGGCTAATAACTTTTGCTACCAATGGTGGTGGCTACCTTAACTTTATGGGCAATGAATTTGGACACCCGGAGTGGATCGATTTTCCCCGGGAAGGAAATGGCTGGTCATACAAACATGCCCGCCGGCAATGGGGATTAATGGATCATCCTGACCTGCGCTATCATTTTTTAAGCGATTTTGACCGCGCTATGCTCGATTTACATCACAAAACCCGATTCCTTGATGATGAATGGAGCTATAAATGGGTCGATAACCGGGGCGATCAAGTACTCGCATTTAGCCGGGGCAACTTACTGTTTGTATTTAGCTTTAATCCAAGTCAAAGCTTTACCGATTATGGAATAAAAACCAAAGCAGGAAGATATCAGGTAATACTAACTACCGATGCATTAAAATATGGAGGTTTCGGCAACGTTGATGAAAAAACGGTGTACAAAACTGACAACGCTGAAGGGGAGCCCGAAAATGGCTGGTTGAAGCTGTATATCCCATCCAGAACTGCTACTGTATTGCAAAGGAAAAAATAAGGGGTGGCCTTTATTTACTCAGTTTGTATGATAGATTTCTGCTAAATATTGACCTCTAATTGGTTAAATGCGAAAAATAATACTGAAATAATTTTTGGTATTTAAAAAATTAACTAATTTTGTCGCTCCAAAAAACAGAGGAAAAAGAAATTAAATAAGAAAACAGAATAATGGCAAATCATCAGTCAGCAAAGAAGAGAATCAGACAAACTGAGTCCAGAAGGGTAGAAAACAAGTACTATTCGCGTTCTACCAGAAATGCTATTAAACAGCTTCGCAGCACAAGCGATAAAACAGAAGCTACCGAACTTTTACCTAAGGTATCGGCTATGCTTGATAAGCTTGCAAAAAGAAACACAATACATAAAAACAAAGCTGCGAACTTAAAGTCGAGTTTAACTAACCACGTTAATAGTCTATAAGATATTTTCATTTGAATATTTAGCCCGGAAACACTTGTTTTCGGGCTATTTTTTTTCTGGTAAAACCAAGACCGCCCTTTTATCCCTCAATCTTTCACCATCCGGATGCCAGGCTTCAAAAAGCATGATATAATAACCCATTGCTAAACGCTCGTTATCGGCTCCTAATCCATCCCACACATATTGCTCCTCAGTACCGCATAGTTCGTTGTTAATAATATCCTTTATCAGTATTCCCTGCTGCGAAAATATTTTAACTGTACTTAAAAACCCGGGTTTTGAAAAACGCAGGGTAACGGTAATAAAATCATCAATGCCATTATTATCGGGACTTATTGATTCCGGATGAAAGCTGAAAACCGTCGCTTCAATCTCTGAATTCATCAGACTTTGAGAATTTACCTTTCCAGGAGTGGCATAGCCCGAATTTGTTGAAGCTGAATGCCAGTTTTTTGGTTGGGTGCCGGGTTGTGAATTTGAAATACGCTCCAAGGAAACACCTTTCGTATTGTCCAGAAGATTAAAATGCATTTCAGGCGCATATACCGCAATATCTAGTATTTTATCCTGGTTTGTTTGGATACCTGTTTTTCCTCCTTCATTGCTCAAGGTTATCCAGGAAGCTGTCTGGAGAAGGTTTTCCTGGTCAATCCCTTCAAATCTGGATAGAAGTAGCTGTACATTTTCAGTCAGTGCAAGGTAATTACCAGGCATAAGCTGAAATGAGGTGCTTGTTATTTGTTTTACCGATTTTATGGTATCGGTATACGGATCGAAGGATATCAAATGATAGTTTTGTAAATCAATCACTTTACCTGAATTATTAAAGATCTCTATAAACTCTGGTACCTCTTCGCTTGCCTCGAACAATATTTCGGTAATAAGAAGGTCAGCACTATCCGGTTCCTGAGGGATTCCAAATGCACTCGCCACATGGCCAATCCCAATACCAGCGCAATCGGTAATTTGGGAGCTTAATATGAGTTTATAGGTGCGTGCATATTCCAAAGCGGGATGAAAATGTAACTCGACTAATTTGTAATCAGGACTAACTGGTAAGGGAGTAATCTGAATATCCGTATTTTCAAGAGTATAGTTGCTGGCATTTGCAGCCGAACTGCTATCGAGTGATTCGTTAAAAATCAATTCGCATGCTGTTCGCTGAACATTTTCAATGGTCACTAACCTCGCGTAGGGATAATCAATTATTTCTCCTGAATAAGAGTTTGTCGTTCCCGGAGTTCCACCGGAGGAAGAAGAACTTGCTCTCCAGTTGTTGGTAGTTATACAAGGGTAGTTATTATCTATCAGCTCAAGGCTATAGCCCCCTTCCTCCTTTGCTTCATCGAGGTACCATTTGTTGCTGTACTGGATGCTGTGAATTATTTTTCCATACCTATCCTTCAGAATTAACTTTTCGCCATAATTTGGCAGTGCCGGAAAATCCGAGAAGCCAAGCAAGTTTATTGTATCTGAAAAATCATCGAGACATGAAGATCCTGTAAGTACAAGATAGGTCTCAGGCTCAAAAACAAATGAAGGTAGAAAGACCGGGTCTCTGGAACCCGAACTAAAGGACCACCCAAAAAGGTTTAATGGTTTATCCGACCGGTTAAATAACTCAACAAATTCACAATCGGGCATCCCGACGGATGGAGAGGGATCAGCAAAAATCTCATTGAGTATTATGTCCTGAATGGAGGGTATATAAT
>DNTK01000236.1 GCA_003508755.1 Bacteroidales bacterium
AGGTAGTAATTCATCATGGCAAAAATTCCTTTCTTCATTTCACCACCGTACCAACTACCTCCAATAACCTGCATGCGCTCTGTAAGGTTAAAAACAGTGTATACTTCTGAGTTTAGTCCATGTTCTTTCCATTTAGGGTTTGTTGTTTTTGAACCGTTTAGTACAACAAAATCTGGTTTACCGTAGTTATTAAGCTCTGTTTGCGTTGGTCGAATAAACATATTCGTAACAAAGTGAGCCTGCCAGGCCACCTCCATTATAAATCGAACCTTTAACCTGTTGCTCTTGTTAGCACCGCAAAATGTATCAACAACAAAAAGCCGTTTACCTGATAACTGTTTCGCTGTGTTTTCCTTTAAATCATTCCAAACCTGTTTGCTAATTGGTTTATTATCGTTTGGAGATTCAGGACTGGTCCACCAAATAGTATTTTTTGTGATGTCATCCTTTACTATATACTTATCCTTCGGAGAGCGTCCTGTAAAAACTCCGGTCATTACGTTTACCGCACCTAACTCTGTTAACCTACCAGCTTCACATCCCTCAAGCTCGGGCTTAACTTCTTCTTCATAAAGAAATTCATAGCTCGGATTATAGATGACTTCGGTCACATTTTTAATGCCGTAAACCTCAAGATCTTTCGGTGTTACCATAATTGATAATAATTTAGGGTTAGAATAAATTTTTAAAAGAGCTGTGACGAGAATTAATAATTACTCCCTTTAAAATGTAATACCCTTTGCTTGAACAAAACCATTAGTATTTGTTAAGGTACAATGCAATTTTTAATACATCTGAACAATCAATTTTTAAGGACCAATTCATTGCCGGTTAAAACATGCAATCGCAGAACTTTTTTTCTATTGTGCATTAAAATGACCGGCATTCTATTCTAAGATTAGGACAGAAAGCAAAAAACTAATGTAAAGCTACTAAAGGTTATATAGGATAACTATGACAAAAGTTTACCTCTTAAACATGCCCCTGCTAGCCCAAAGCTGCATGGTAAGTATTTAATACTTCGAATAAGCAAATGATTCTATTCAGAAATATGGCAGAAAAGACGCTTTAATCGGGAAGTTTTTTCTTGCGCTTATTAATTTGTTTTTATTAAAACGGAGGCGGATTACTGTTTATTTGACGTTGTATATCCCGCATCATGGCCTCCTGAATTTGTTGTTGCTGCATGTGATGCATGTTGTGCATATGATTCATGTGCCAGTAATTATTATAACTCACGCTATAGTCAATAAATTTGCTAACAGCAAAGTCAACAAAAACCAAAAACTCTTGTGTCTTTTTTTCTTTATAAGCTTTTGCACTTTTAACAAGCGCTTTCTTTTTCACATGATCCATTACCTCAATAACTGTGCTTAAGAAAAGGCTATCGCTATCTATAAGAACTTTATAGCTAACAATTTCTTTTTCATCATTTATTAACAATTTTACAGGGATAGTAGCAGATTTGAGTTGGTCTAAAGCATCTTCCGGATAGGAGATTTTTCGATTGATGTACCCTTTCAGTTCGGAGTAATTTACAATCTTAGCGCTCTTGGGACAAATTAAATAGATGGTATCTCCCGGTTGTTTGGTGTAATAAGCCTGAGTCAACTTACTATCAGAATAACAAAAAGTAATCTCCTTTTCTCTAAGGTTATCGAAATATTTTTCTGTTCCGTTACCAAGGTTATTAAGAACACTTTCACCATTAGCTGCCTTTACTGTGGAGTAAAGCATCTCAGAGTCTTCTATTTGAAAACTGCGGTGTAAGTCCCCATTCTGGAAATAAACTTTTCCTCCAACCAACTTGTTGTCAGAATACACAAGTTCCCGTCTTTTAGTTCCATCCTCGTTATAGAATGTAAAAGTGCCTGCTCGTTTTAAGGGTACAAGAGAAGAAAATTCACCATCAAATATTTTTTTTTCGTCAATGGTGTAAAAGGTCAGATAAAAAGTTGTATCAACGATGGAGTTTATTCTGGCGAAATATTTTGAATTCTCCTTATCGCTGGTTTCAACCCATACTGATGTATAAAAAATCGGTTTATCATTGGTATGTAGATAGGTATATTTGAAATTCTTTATCAAAGTTTGAATAGTGTTTTTTGTGTATTTTTTTTCATCAATATCCTTCAAGATGGAGGTATATTCAGGAAATAAAGACTTGGCAAAAGCCATGAATTTCTTATTTTGGTTAGGGAATGCTTCATATCTTCCCAAAGAATCAGATTCAACAAGGTAATATATTGTAGGACTATTTGACCCTGGCCGTAAAAATTTATAGAAAGTTTTATTTTCAAAATTATCCAAAACCTCTATAAAATAATCCTGTGTAAAGATTGAAGTCTCCTGATTCCAGGAAATAGAATCTGCTTTGATAGAGATAAATCTGTCATCACCAACTGTAAATTCTTTGCATGCCTTGGCTTTAATAAGTGTAAAATCATCATCGTTCTTATCAGCCTTAAACCTAAAAAACCGTTTCGCATGATAGTATTGAATAAATCCCTCCTTCTTCGCCCCATGTAAATCAAAGTAATGACCGCGTGTGTATTTACCAACTATTTCATCAGAAAGACTGAAAGTATATGATGGATTAAAATCAAAGTCTAAGTATCCTTCTACAATATCACCATACAAATTAGAATAGCAGCCAATGTTATAATCATCAAAATAGGACTGTGCATTTGAATTTAATATGGAAAAAAGGCACAATATTAGAAGTGAGATATTTTTCATGAGTTGTGAAAATAGATTTTGCAAATTACCGCAAACACATTGTTTTGAGTTACCGGGCTGAAAATAATAAAAAATGCTATTTCTGCGTAAATAATGCCGAATATTTTAATTCAAAATATCACTTCGCACTGCATAAAAAGCTATGTGGCAGATAATTTTTATCGATAAATGAAAAGAATATAAACAGGTTTTCAACAATCAACTAATCATTGGTATTCTGGTGCAGACTATTCAAGCTTATGTATCACCAAACCACTTCGTAATTTTGGTTCGAACCAGGTTGTTTTTGGAGGCATAATATTGCCTGAGTCAGCAATATCAATTAACTGTTGCATGCTTACCGGGTAAAGTGCAAATGCCACGGCCATTTCGCCACTATCGACACGCTGCTGTAAGGCTTCCAATCCTCGAATACCGCCCACAAAGTCGATACGTTTTGATTTGCGCAAGTCGGCAATATCAAGTATTGGCTCAAGTATTGAATTTGACAATACCGTAACATCCAAACAGCCAATCGGATCATGATCGTTGTAGGTATCTGATTTTGCTTTGAGAGCATACCAATTACCCTTGATATACATCGACATCTCATGCAAAACCTGGGGTTTATAAACCGTATTTCCTTTCTTGTCGATTTCGAAGTGCTCACCTACCCTGGTAATAAATTCATCTACACTTAAACCGTTCAGATCTTTTACCACTCGGTTGTAATCAATAATATTTAATTGATCATCCGGAAAATGTACGGCCATAAAGTAATTGTATGCTTCATTGCCTGTATGGTTCGGGTTCTGAGCTTTTTTCTCGGCACCAATTCTGGCAGCCGCTGCTGTGCGGTGGTGCCCGTCTGCAACATAGGTGAAGGGCACTTTTTCGTTGAAAAGAAGCTCTATTTCCTTGTTCTTTTCCGCGTCGTTTACTGGCCAAAGGTGATGACCAAAACCGTCCTCTGCAATAAAATCATATTCGGGCGAATGATTATCGACAATTTCAGACACAATGGCATCAATTTCAGGAACAGCCTTGTAGGAGAAAAATACCGGCTCAATATTGGCATTCAGGTAACGGGTGAGTACCATTCTATCTTCCTCTTTATCGGGCCGGGTTAGCTCATGTTTTTTAATGATTCCATTTTCATAATCTTCGCAGAGCGCACAACCAACTATACCATATTGTGTTTTATGGTTCATGGTTTGAGCATAAATGTAAAACTTTGCTTGTGCTTCCTGAGTTAACCAACCCTTTTGCTGAAAAGCATTAAAATTCTCAACGGCTTTTTTATAAACTTCTTCTGAGTGGATATCGGTACCTTCGGGGCAATCGATTTCAGCACGGGTAATATGCAAAAGGGAGTTTTCCTTCCCTTTTGCCATTTGAGCTGCTTCGGTACTATTCATTACATCATATGGCAAACATGCCAAATCTTTTGCAATTGTTTTTGGTGGGCGTAGCCCTTTAAAGGGTTTTACTGTAGCCATAATATCGTTCGGAATTAATTTGCTGGTGGTTTAAATTTAGTATTATGAAAAAAGAACCCGAATGATTCATCTTAGTATTAAAAAGATAACCATCCGGGTTGAATATTATTTCAAGGCCTGTCTTATTGAATTCATGAATTTTTAATTCACCTTGAAGGTTGTATCGCCATTGTTTATAAAGTTGGCGATTTGTTTGGCAGCAGCTAATCCTGCATTAATATTTGCCTCGGCGGTTTGCGCACCCATTTTCTTTGGAGTAAAGAAATAGCGCCCTTCATAATTCTTTTCGATGGTTTCTTTGCATTCCGGGGCAATATCTGTCACGTATCTAAAATCGGAACGTTCCTTAAATATTGTGAGTAAATCGTTCTCGTTTATTATTTCCTTGCGTGCGGTATTTAAAATGGTCGCTCCTTCTGGCATTATTGATAACAGATCGTAATCGATAAAACCTTTAGTTTTCTCGTTGGCAGGCAAATTAACTGCTACATACTCGCATTTACGGTAAAGATCTGAAACATTTTCTTCGCAAACCACGCCATCATTTTCTATAATAACCCTGTCAACATATGGGTCATGGGCATACACTTTCATACCAAGACCTTTTGCTATGCGGGCCATAATTTTTCCTATGTGCCCATAGGCATGAATACCAAATTTCTTACCACGCAATTCGGTACCTGCTGTACCATTGAAACCATTGCGATTAAGATATATAAGCATCCCCATTCCTAATTCGGCAACAGCATTTGAATTTTGTCCGGGTGTGTTCATTACTACTACACCTTTTGCTGTGGCTGCAGCCAAATCTACATTGTCATAGCCGGCTCCTGCACGAACAACAATCTTTAAGTTTTCAGCCGCATCGATAATATCTTTATCGATTTTATCGCTGCGAATAATGATGGCATCTGCATCCTTCGCGGCAGCTTTAAGTTCCTCCTGACTGCCATATTTCTCAAGCTTTACAAGTTCAAAACCTGTATCACTGCATATATCCTGAATACCATCAACAGCTGCGGGAGCAAATGGCTTTACGGTTGCTAAAAGTACTTTCGTCATTTATTGTTGGTTTTGAGTTAATTAAAGTTTTGCTTCAAATTCTTTCATTGCATCAACCAATACCTGTACACTCTCGATTGGCATAGCGTTATAAATAGATGCTCTGTACCCTCCAACAGAACGATGCCCTTTTATGCCAACAATTCCTCTTTCGGTTGCAAACGCAAGAAAATCAGCTTCTTTTTCTTTGTACTCTTCATTTAGAATGAAAGTAACATTCATGATTGAACGATCCTCTTCGGCTGTTACAGTTGGAACGAACAATTTATTTCTGTCGATTTCTCCATAAAGTAAATTCGCTTTTTCCATATTCCGCGAATAAGCAGCATCTACCCCACCTTCGTTCTTTAGCCAACGCATGTTAAGCATCGCAGCATACACTGCAAGACAAGGAGGTGTATTAAACATCGATTCCTTATCGATATGTGTGCGGTAATCAAGCATGGTAGGAATCGGGTGGTCAACTTTTCCAAGGATATCATTTCGAACAATAGCAACACCTACACCTGCAGGTCCTATGTTCTTTTGTGC
>DNTK01000549.1 GCA_003508755.1 Bacteroidales bacterium
GTTTTATCCTAAACGCCTGAAAACCGCACTTTATACAGTATTTTGGATGATTGTGTTTGCACTCTTGCCCATTCTTGTTACCGGGTGGGACGGTTTAAAAGAAACCTATTTAAGCTGGTACACCATGCTTGGTCAGGATTACAGCGATTCGGTTGGCTTTTCTGTAATAGGAATTTTGGTTAAATGGTTTAATTACCAGGGCAGCAGAAATATTGTATTTTTAGTGGGTGTAGTACTGATGGTGATGCCCCTGCTTAAATTTAAGCAATACAGCAACCAAAACTTCCGTTATGCAGTGCTTTCGGCCTTATTGATCTGGATAATCATTTTTAATCATAAGGCTGAATCGCCTACGTTTGTAATTGCCATGACAGGAATAGGTTTGTATTTTGTAACTCAACCCTGGAACTTACAAAACAAACTATTTCTTGCATTTGCCATTGTATTCGTATCGCTGGTATATTCCGATTTAATGCCTCCCGGACCCCGAAATAACTTTTTCCATCCATATTTTATTAAAGCCTTGCCTTGCATTGTAATTTGGTTGAAGATTATTTATGAGATTATGTTTAATAAAATTAAGCCGGCTCATAGTAATTCCAGCCGGATATAAATTAAAGATAACTTTATCCTGTTCATTTTCGGGAAAGTATATTTCATAGTACATTCGATAAAAATTTATTCCAATGAAAAAGTGCAGTCTTTCTATTTTCATTTTGTTTCTCTTAGTGCTGACAGCATGTCAGAAAGAAAATAATTTTACAGTAGCCATATTACATACCAATGATGTTCATGGCAAAATTGATAACTTCGGCAAACTCACCTACCTGAAAGACAGCCTGCTTAACCATTACGATACCGTATTACTTGTAAGTGCCGGAGATATCTTCAGTGGCAATCCATACGTTGATTATCATGAGCAGAGAGGCTACCCGATGATTGAACTGATGAATCAGTCGGGATATGATTTGGCGGTATTGGGAAACCACGAATTTGATTATGGGCAGGACGTGCTGGCTGAAAGAATTGAACAGGCTGCTTTTCCATTTCTGGCTGCAAACATCGTTACCAATGATAGTATTTTGAAACCCTTCCCATCCTCACTTAACATTCCCTTCAGGGGAATCAACCTGCATTTCAGGGGGTTAATCGAAACCCACAACAACGGGAAACCTTCCACGCATCCCAAACAGGTTGTTGGTTTGCATTTTAATGATCCATTGCTAAAAGCGGAGGAGTTGTTTGCTACAAAAAACCATAATGAGGTACTTATTGCTTTAACCCACTTGGGTTACCGAAGCGATAGCTTGTTAGCCATTAAATTTCCCGAAATCGATTTAATTATTGGCGGGCACTCACATACATTAATTGATTCTGAGTTGCTTATTAACAATGTATTGGTTACACAAGCAAATGATAATTTAGAATATACCGGTTTAATAGAGTTAAGCTTTTCGGCCAATAAAATAAAAGCAAAAAAGTACAAGCTAATTGCCCTTGACAAAGTCGGTGGCAGCAATTCAGAGATTGAGCAGCAAATTAAGGAATTCTCAGAAAACGAATACCTCGATGAAGAATTAACAACAGCCGATTATCCATTAAGCAATCCAATGGAACTGGGCTGCCTGCACACCGATGCTCAGCGGGCAATGCTTCATACCGATTTTGCATTCCAAAATTATTACGGCATTCGCATTGACAGCCTACCTGCAGGAAAACTTGCCAGAAAAGATATGCTGCTTATGGATCCATTTAACAACGAAATGATGGTGTTTGAAATGACTGTTGATGAAATTGAATCGCTGCTTGCCAGTGGGTATCATATTAGGGGAAACCGGTTTGATTTATTTATTTCAGGTGGTACCTACAGGATTGAAACAAATGCAAAGAATAAAATATCTTCAATATGCATCTCCGATGAAAATGGAAATCCACTGAGCAAAACAAAAACCTACACGGTTGCTTTAAATGGATATGTAGCTAACTCCTACAAATTCGACCATTCGAAGGCTGGCAGGCTTACCGGTACCTATTCAGCTAATAACCTGATAAGTTTCCTGGAAACACAGAAAAGCATCGACTACAATGGGTGCAACAGGGTTGATGTAATAACAAACCATTAAGATAAGATGAACATGTTATCTTTGAGCTAATATGCTGACTCCGGGAGTCAACTCATCGTTAATAGTTGGCTCTTTATCGTTTGCTTTTAACTGTAAACTGCAAGTAATTGCCCTTTGCTCAATCCTCGCTTCCCCTTCCATTAATTCCATGAAACAACGCCAGTCCACCGGTCGAGGTTTCTTTGTAAAGACTTGGTAAATCCTGACCTGTTTGCTTCATTGTTTCCACCACCTTATCAAAACCAATAAAATGACGACCATCGGAAAGCATGGCATAGTCTTTATGGTTAAGGGCCCTTGCCGCAGCAAAGGCATTCCGCTCGATACAGGGAATTTGCACCAACCCAAAAACCGGATCACACGTTAATCCCAGGTGGTGTTCCAGTCCCATCTCGGCGGCATACTCAATTTGAAAGATGCTACCCCCGGAAAGCTGAGTTAATGCAGCAGAAGCCATGGCGCAGGCTGTTCCTACCTCGCCCTGACAGCCAACTTCGGCACCGGAAATCGAAGCGTTGGTTTTTACCAGGTTTCCCACTATACCGGCTGTTGCCATGGCACGAAGAATCTGTTTGTCGGATGATTTATAGTTTTTTTGATGGTAGTACAAAATAGAAGGCATCACACCGCAAGCACCACATGTCGGAGCGGTAACAATTTTACCTCCTGAAGCATTTTCCTCGGATACTGCTAGTGCATAGGCATATAACATCGACCGTTTCTTAATATAGTCTTTAAAATTTTTAGCTTTTAAAAATACACCTGCTGCCTTTCTGGGTAATTTTAGTTTGCCAGGAAGTGTGCCTTCCGCATCAAGACCCCGACGAATCGAATCTTTCATCGATTCCCATGCCTCACGTAGATAATCCCAAATATCATCCTCCTCATATTTTTCAACATATTCCCATATATTTTTGCCATTCTCATAGCACCATTCAAGAATCTTTTCCATTGAATGTAGCGGGTAGATTTGCTTTTCTTCCAGTTTGGTATGCTCATCGACAATGGCACCGCCTCCTATGCTGTATGCTACCCATTCATCCAGTAATTTTCCTGCAGAGTTATATGCCTTAAAACGCATGGCGTTTGAATGCATTGGAAGAAATTTTTCAGGTGAACCATGGAGCAACAGGTTTTCTTTATCAAAAATCTCCTCGATGGTTTTATAGGTTAAGTGCCCCAGGCCGGTAGCTGCCAGCGAACCATAAAGCATTACCTCGTACTTAGCCGCTCCGGGGTTCTTCTGTAAAAAAGTTTTTGCTGCCAGGCGAGGACCCATGGTGTGGCTGCTCGATGGACCATGACCTGTTTTATAAATTTCTTTAATTGATTCCATTTTTGTAACTCTATTGAATCACTAAACTAAAATAACAAACAATAAAGAATCATGATATATGCTTTAATTAAATTAAGTATTGTATGTCTCAGTTATTTGTAAACGAAGGAAAAAAGATATTTATTAAAACCAACAGTATACCATAGTAAAAGATGCCTGCAGCAATAGCATGTACAAAATAGTTATTGCATCCCCTATTTTAGAAAACTCAGTTTATTAGGCATAGGAATAATCTCAGGACGGCGGAAGTGTTTATGGTAAAATCCATTTTTCACTTAATATAGCTAAAGAACCGGCAGGAACATCCAATATTATAAACCAAACCTAATATAGCTGCGAGACAAGATATTAAGCAGCATTAGAGTTTTGTACTGTCAATTATCGAAGTGGTTTTGTAAAATAGCTAAACCGAAAAATATGGCAATATTGTGTCTTCTAAGAGTTTTTCTGCGTAAAAAGCACGAATATTTTACCACAAATTCTCGAGATCTTTCATGCTATAGGTGTGATTTCGTTCAATCCAAACCGTTTTTTTAGATTTACGAATACCCAGCTTATCTTTATTTGCTGCCTTATACAATAACGCTACTGGAACCAGTACAATAAAATACACGGCTCCAAGAACTATTTTTGAGCTAATAAAACTTAAACCCTCAGCCAATTTGTACCATCCCAGTGCTATAAGTTTGGCTAATGGTTTCACCAAAACACCTGTTATACCTACGCCACATGCCAGGTAAACAAATATTACTTTCGACTCTTCATGCCGAATTACTCCGTACAGGTAAATGACCAACAATGCTGTGGCAATTACCAATATGGCCTCTGTAATTTTACTTTTACTCATAATTCATTAAAACAACGTGTAAATAAATGGTGCTATGGCACTACCGCTGCTAAGAACGATGAGTACACCAAATATTAATAATATAATGATTACGGGTATAAGCCACCACTTTTTTCTTTCCTTGAGAAACATCCATAAATCTCTTAAAAATTCCATCGACAATAATTTTTACTAAGCACATAGCATATTACACCCTGTACTTCCTATGTTAATCCAATTTAAATTCTTCCTTCCAATTATCTTTATTATCCCAGCTCTTCTGTTCTTTTTTATCAAATAAATAATCTCCGATAACCAGGTAATCCATTTCTGTTCGCATAAAGCACCTGTAAGCATCCTGTGGTGTGCATACTATTGGTTCACCCCTCACATTAAAACTGGTATTTACAATAATACCATAGTCGGTAAGCTTTCTGAAATCATCAATGAGCTTCCAATATCTCTGATTTGTTCTCTTATCAACGGTTTGTATCCTGGCGGATAAATCGATATGAGTAATTGCAGGAATATCTGATCGCTCCACATACAATCGATCCATTAATGGCAATGAATAATAATTCTCGGGTAATGGGTTGATATGATTTTTATGAACATTTGCCACCAAAAGCATATATGGAGACGGTTTGTTCATATCAAAAAATTTCGCATTTTCCTCGATAAGTACAGAGGGAGCAAAAGGTCTGAAACTTTCCCGGTACTTAATCTTCAGGTTAAGCTTACGTTGCATCTCTTTATTTCTTGCATCTCCCAGAATACTTCTGTTCCCAAGTGCTCTGGGGCCAAATTCCATGCGTCCCTGATACCAGCCAACCACATTGCCCTTGGCAATTAAATCTGCAACTTTTTCCGATAGTTCCTCAAACTTGTTATACTTCGTAAACTTTGCCTTGAACGAGTTAGCCGCAAATTCTATTTCTTTGTTACTATAATCTGGCCCCAGATAGGCACCATTCATAGAATCTGAAGCGTTAACGTTTCGTTTTTGCTTGTAATAGATATAGTACGCAACCAGTGCTGCACCCAGAGCGCCACCAGCATCTCCGGCTGCGGGTTGAATAAAAATATCTTCAAATAATCCGGACTTTAATAATTTTCCATTAGCAACACAATTAAGGGCTACACCACCTGCTAAACAAAGGTTCTTTGACTGAGTAAGTCTTTGAGCTTCAGTAGCCATTTTTAAGATAATCTCTTCGGTAACCAGCTGTATTGCCAGTGCTAAATTTGAATGATGTTGCTCAATTTTACTTTCGGAATTTCTTCGCCCAAATCCAAACAGCTTTTCCCACTGTTTATCCCTTACCATTCTTAATCCGGTAGAATAGTTAAAGTATTTCTGGTTAAGCCAAACGGAACCATCATCTTTTATATCAATAAGCCTTTCCTTTATAATACGGATAAACTTGTTTACGTCATCACTTCCTGGAATACCATAAGGTGCAAGTCCCATAAGTTTATACTCACCAGAGTTTACCCGAAATCCAAGGTAGTAGGTAAAAGCAGAGTAAAGTAATCCCATCGAGTGTGGAAAATGCAGTTCTTTTAGATTTTTTATCGAATTATCGACTCCGTGGCAAATGGAGGCTGTAGACCACTCACCTACTCCATCGATGGTTAAAATAGCGGCATCGTTGAAAGGTGAGGGATAAAAAGC
>DNTK01000461.1 GCA_003508755.1 Bacteroidales bacterium
TTGCTGAAATTATTGGTATTGTTAATTGATCCATTTATAATATTTATACCCTCATTCAGGTTATTAAACTCAAAATAATTTGTGTTTATTTCAGCAGATGCTCCTGGTTGGTTGAAGAAATAATTACCTGTGCCATTAATAGCAACAATAGCAGGATTTCCTGCTGTTCCAACAGCACTAAATACACCGTTGTTTGTTATAGTTTGATTATTTGCTACCAATAATGCAGAATTTTGATTTAGCGATAGCGAGTCACCGGCAGCTATATTGATTGCTCCTGATGTTGTAAGCGTATTGGAGTTAATAGCTAAATTCCCTCCATTAATATTCAAATCATTAGCAACACTGATTCCTCCGCTTAAAGTCTTATCACCTAAACCGGAAATTATTAATTCCCGGTAATTGGCTGATGTAATAATTTGTTGATTTCGGCTTCCATTATAGTTTACTTTACTAGGTACCGCAGCAGTTGTGAGTGAACCAATTGAATTATTTGCACCGCCTAAATTCAGTTCGTGGAGGAGGTTACCACCACTCATGTTTATAGTTCCGGTGCCTGAAAGGTCACCACCAATGGAAACTACTTTTGTTGTAGTTCCATTATAAAGTATGATTCCATCAATGGTTGCATTGCCACCAATTGTTATAGTGTCAGCTATTAGTCTTAAGTCGAAGGTTGAAGAAACATCAATGTTATTAGCTATATCAATATCATCGAGCAAATATTTATTGCCTGTTCCTGATAATAGAAGATCATAGTAAATGCCGCTTAATACATTTTGGTTCCCAGCACGGTTGTATTCTACTGTATTTCCAGCTGCTGATGCATCAAGGTTAGAGAAGGTAGAGTTGTCATCTACAATTGTAAGTTTTGAATTTACATCCTGAATTAGGTTTCCCGTTCCTATTAGATTATTAGAAACAATAAGGTCTTGCTTACTATTGGTTATCGTACCCTGAACATCCAGATTGTAAAGGTTTAAACTTGCTAAGTCACCGTTGATACTATTATTGGCACCTGTAAAAATATACGTGCCGTTTCCTGCATTAAAAGCAGCAGATGAATTTGTGGTTAAATTTCCTGAAATTGTTATAGATTCATTACTGGTATTGTTCCATATTCCATTTACCAAAACATCATTAAAGGTTTTAGTTCCATTGGCGGGGTTTAATAGCAGTGTTCGGCCATTCTCTACAATTGTTGAATCACTGACGGTTAATACAACTCTTCCAATACGGGCGTCACCAGTTGGGAATGTTAGTGTTCCATTAATATTTACTATTCCATCAGCTCCACCATAAATTTGTCCACCGGATAAATCAACATTCTGAAGATTGCTTGTTCCACCAGCAGCATCATCATCGAAAATACCTGCGATGGTTGTACTTCCTAAAGCGGTAAAATCTGAGCTCATTGGATCAAAATAAGTACTGTTTGTAATCGTAAAATCACCATTAACAGTTGTATTACCACCTAGTGTTTTGCTATTACCACCGTTGGCATCGCTGGCGATAAGATGGTGATATGTTGTTCCGGTTATATTTTGATCTCCAGTGCTAGAGTAGGTTATTGTGTTTCCTGCAAAATCTGCATCCAAAACTCCTGTAGTATACATTGGGCCATTTCCAGAGTTAACAGTTAGCAGAGATTCATTCACAAATTGGGAAGTACCATCAGCACCATTCCAATTTCTATTAATTGTAAGCCCTGATGCTATATCACTTACCTGGTTTGTAACTGCAATTCCTGAAGCAATTGTTGTAGTACCACTTATAGTAACCGGACCACTACCATCAATAACTTGTGAAACATTATTAAATGAAATTGCAGAATTACCAGTTAAACTAAAGGTACCATTATTGGTTATACCACCACCGAATGTCCAGGCGGAAGCGTTACCGCTTGATACCGAACCTCCAGGATGAACCGTAAACTGTCCGGTAAATGTATTTGCACCACCATTGTTGTTATCTATAATGGTTCCATAAACATCAGTTGTTGTAGTAATAGTTAATCCTCGGCGATATAAATTTAAACTAGCACCTTCATAAACCTGAATACTATTTACTGTTGTTGAAGGATTATAATCAAATGTTATAGTATGTAGAATAGCCACATTATCTCCTGCCCCCGGAACAGCCCCGGTGCTCCATATTGCTGTATTGGTTGTATTCCATGTTCCATTAGCAATGGTATATACATCTGGTAAGGCTCCATCGAAACACCCGGTATTTTCACCAAGAGTCCAGGCTCCTGTAATATCCGAGACGGCGGAAAACGAAATTTGATTTAAAGCGTGATCATAAGAGGTTCCTGCTTCATTTGTTTGCCAGGCACCACCAGATAGTCTCCCTACTGTTGTTAAGTTCCCTTCCGTGATCGGAACTGCAGCATCGGAATCATCATATTGAAAATATCCCGAAATACTTGTGAGAGTTAAGCCAGCATTATAAACATCCCAATATTTTGTGATAGCATTGTCATTTCCTATCGTTAGCGGGTGTTTATTATCAAATAGGGTGAATTGCATGTAGCCATTTATGTCTGTTCCGGCTATTGCAGAAATCGTCAAAGGAGAATAATCACCTTCA
The DNA here is from genome assembly GCA_003508755.1 of Bacteroidales bacterium. Classification (GTDB taxonomy): domain Bacteria; phylum Bacteroidota; class Bacteroidia; order Bacteroidales; family UBA10428; genus UBA10428. The sequence continues at coordinate 2,593 of DNTK01000461.1, forward strand.
TATGCCAATGGAAAAGTCTGTTGGTAGTGTGATGCATTATTTCCATCAATCCGGACAATTCCACCATTTTGGAATTCGATATTATTTGATGAACCAAATGCTGAACTTGTAGTAATTAAACTGCGATAAACTCCAAGTTGATAACCGTTTAGATTTATGGAGTTGTCAAGTATAACACCTCCTGATACGGTAGTGTTAGCTCTTAGTGATTTAATTCCGCTATTGCTTACTTGAAGGTTATAGTACCCATAGTTCCAAATAGTCTGGTCTCCAGCACCATTGTAATTTACTGTTGAGCTTCCTCTATCGAAACGACCACCAGAAAAGGTACCCGAAACATTTAAGATTCCGCTTCCAAATGCTTGTATCCGATTTCTGTTACCGCCCCCGGTCATTAAAATGTCGCCATCAACAGTAATGGTCCCGTCATTGAAATATAAATACAAATCCTGAATGTTACTACCAGTGTTACCCATATTTATACCGAGACAATTCAAAGTACCATCACCTACATCCAGTGTTTGATTTTCGTTATCTACCGAGGGATTTCCGAATTGAATTAATCCATCAACATCCAGGGTAACTCCTGAATTAATTGAAATTGATATAGCCAGAGCATTATCTGTAAAGGTTAAAGACTGACACTGCGCATTGGCATCAATTGTTATGGTAAGCCCTTCATCGATGACTACATCATCTGTTAAGGTTGGCTGACCATCCGGTAACCAGTTGGCGTCATCACTCCAATTGACACCATCGCCGCCACCATCCCATGTTTTTTGGGCTGATAAGTTAGAAAATAAAAAAAGTAGGGTGGATATGGTTAGGAGTATACGTGTTAATCTCATAATGATGCTATTTTCCCAGTCTTTATATGGAAATACAATACATTAAGTTACATTTAATAGAAAAAAAATGCTACGTTTTTGATGAATAAATTTATACAAAATGCGTTTGGCTAGGAAAGATATAAATGATGCTTATCAACAATTCCCGATTTATTCTAATGGTTTATACTTAAGAATACGAAGATATTATAATTTAAGCGTCATATAGTCAGGGGTTTACAGTTATCATTAAAACCCAAAATTTACACCCAAGCTCCAACTTATGGTATTGCCCCAATAGTATTCAGAGTTAAATCTTTTAAAATTTCCTGAAACGGTTTGTTTTTCAGCCTCTACATAAATAAAGAAGTCATTTAATACCTGATAACTTGCTTTAAGACTGTAAATATGCTGTTCCCACTCAACCGATTCCATAAAAGGTAAACCAAGTACTTTCTCAGTTTCCCTGATATAAGGGTAATCCGGACCTTTTTGATTTAATCGAAACCTTCCTGAGATTAGCAGCCTGCTTATTGGTCGGAAATCCAAAGCCAAATACAACCCCCTCGCATTATCACCTAAATAATGTCCTAAATTATACCAGTTCGAGTTATATAAGGTGGTCAGGTTATCATTCTTGTAGGTTAGCGGATTAGTTCGGGTATATTCAAAAGTGAAACATGTATTGGGAAACAGGTTAGTAACTCTAACGCCTCCCTGCATGCTCCAGTGGTTTGCATGCTCATCTTTATTAAAAAGAGTGCCAAAGGAGAGTACATCGATATACATGGAATAATACATGTGTACTTTTGGAATTAGGCGGCTGCTGATATCAAAAAACATCTGTGAATTTTGCCCGGCAGTATTGGTATTGCCGTTATAAGTATGATCCACCGACTTATAAAACATAAAAGGTATTAAATATGCTGGATGAACACCGATATCTGAATATACAATTGAATTCCCGAAGCTAAGGTTTAATTTCTGCCATGGTTTGAACGTAAACATATTAGCAGCCATGTACTTACCGTGAAACACATTTCGTTGAACACCATTGTAATTGTAGCTTCTTGAACTATCTACCACTTCGGATACCAGCCATCCATGAAAATAATTAAACTCAAACCATTTTGCTGGTTGCAGATTAAGTTTGATGTGAGCAAAAGAAGGGGCTTTGTCGGAAATTATATTTGGATAATGATAATGTGTTCCCCATTGCAAGTAATCTTTCACCAATGCAATCGATCCCCAACTCCAACTCAAGGAAGCTCCACCTCTCATCTCGCTATAATCTGTACTGCGGTACTTGCCTCCATTTCTGATGGTAACCACATTGGTATCAGCCAATCGTATTTTTTCTGTATTATCTCTTAGGCTGGCATAAAAACCAAAATGTTTCCCAGCATAACCAAACATTTCGCCACCATACCATCGGTGATAATTAATGCCATTTTCATTATTCCAACCCTGGGCTCCCAAAATACCATTTAAACTGAATGTAAAACTGGAGTCGCTAAAATAGAATATATCAAAACGCTTATTATCAAATTTCCCAATATAAAGCTCCTTCCCGTAATCACGTAAATAAAATTCAATTTCTTTTTTCTGGCGCGGATTAAGTTTGCCAGATTGTTCTGCTTCCAGTAATTTGTTCGCTATAAATATTCTGGGATAGGGCTTTATGGCTGAGTTGATTACAATGATTTGTTCATTGGCCAATTCATCCAGAAATTCATAGATGGCATTATTCGATACATCCTGATAAACCACTTGACCAAAGGTGGATGAGGTTACACAAAAGAAAGATATGATGATTAAAAAACGGTTTAACATAAATCAATTATCTAAAAATCTATACTATGCTATGCACTTCTTGCCCTCTTAAAAACAATGTTATAAAACGCTTTAAAGAAATACTTTAAATCTGTTTTTACGGGATGCTTATCGAAGGCATCAAGATACCTTATCTCAGAATCAATGATTTCATTCAGAGATTTTGGATTATCTACATAAAACGGAGGTACCAAACCGGGTTTGTATTGAATTCTTCGTTGCCGCATTTCTTCAGGATATAAATTAAAATAATGCTGGCTGATAGGACGTACTCCAACAATTTTTATTTCCCTTTTTATCAGATTCAGCAACATGGGCAATTCATCTAACCAAAGAACCCGAAAAAATCTTCCAATTGTAGTAACCCGAAAATCCTTTTCAAATTTACCCCCCTCTTTTAATCCCTCCTTTTTATACAAATAATCCTGAATAAATTCAGAATAAGGGTGCATGGTTCTGAGCTTATAAACATTGATTATCTTGCCATTCTTCCCAACTCGTTTAAGTTTAACTAAAGGGCCATAAGTAGGTTGTTCTGGGTACAATGGTTTCTTTTTTCGAACAGCTGCAAAAAATATGAGATTTTTCGTTTCTAATTCTTCCAATACTTCAAATCCACAACTGTATAACCGACCGAAAGCCTCCGCTTTGGTCAAAACCNNAAAACCCGTTTTAAGATAAAATCAAAGGCATAATACATATAATTTAATACGGGTGGAAACTTTTTTAGCAGCCTTTTTTTTCTTTGATTTTTTGATTCAAAATGATTGATATAAATACCCCCTACCGGTAAGTGATAATTTACCGACTCAAAAAATTTATTAATATACCGGAAGTCATTTACCCTTTCCAAATTAGCAATGGCACTGTACTTTGATTCAGGTAACAATTGAAAAGATTTAAAGCTGATGGTACTGGATAAAAGTGTTGAATTGGAATCAATTGATGCAAAACGCTCGATGAAATTCAGTCCTTCTAAACCTATGGAGTCCAAAATGGTTTCTTTCCTGCTTCTGATAGCTAAAGGGTCAATGTGCTTTTCTTTATTCTTGCTGATTAATTCTGTCCTTTTGCTTTTTCTTGCTGCTACACGTTTATATTTTGTTAAAACCGGCACAGGTTCTCCGGGCGATGCATTTTTAAATGCATAAAAAATCGAGGTAAATACAAGTTCGGTAATGGTGAGCGTTAATAAAGTTCCAAAAACAACAAAACGCGAGTAATAGGCCACCCTGAATAAGAACATTAATGAGGTTATAAGTCCAAGTACAATTCCGCTTGTAATAAGAATACGCAATGAGGATTTTAAAAATGCATTTTTCCCTTTTGGGGCATAGTATTTTTTTGTTAAAAATGACACCAAAACCCAGATTCCTGCAAAAAGTATTAATGAGCTTTTATAGGTTATCAGAATTTCTAGTGCAGGGCCTTGTTTTAACCATAAAATAAATAGCAGGGAAAAGGCCAAGGCCAATATATCACTCAGAAATATTAAAATGTGCTTAAAGTTCACTTTATTGGTTTGCTGGTTGGAATATGACGATTTAATTGTGCAAGATATTAACCAACCTGGTTACTAATTCGTAGTTGAATTTACCAAAAATTTTTAGTTGCTGTTAATTTAAGACAGAATTTGACGAAGAATAAGGTCTGCAGCGTCACCTACTGATAAACTATCTGTATTTATTGATATGTCAGGTTCAATGGGCACCTCATACCTGGCGGAAATTCCGGTAAATTCTTTTATAAGGCCCATTCTTGCTCGCTTATAGAGCTGTTTTGGATCTCTTGATTCACACACCGAAAGGGGAGTGCTTAGATATACCTCAAAAAATTTATCGGGATGAATAATATCTCTTGCGATTTTCCTGGTTTTGGCCGTGGGGGTAATAAATGCTGCAACAACTATTTTATTCTTCTTAATTATCCTTTTCGCCATTATGGCTGCCCGGCGTATATTTTCTTCTCTGTCTTTAACACTGAATCCTAAATCCTGGCTATTCTTACTGCGTACAATGTCACCATCCAGGATTTCTACATCTAAGTCATGTATAATCAAACGATTTTTTAGTTCTAGGGCTAATGTCGTTTTTCCTGATGCGGGTAATCCGGTAATCCATATCACTCCATTAGCTATTTTATTAGGTTCCATCTGTAAACAAAAGCTTTTAAAACCTGAAGTTACTAAAGAAAATTTTACTCTAATGTAACTTTATGGTACTTTCGTCAGTAAAATTTGGGTACGCATCAAAACAATTGAAATTAACATCATAACACTTTTCAAATAATGCTATCCCACTCTTATCTATTGTATCTAATTATGCTCGGTATTCTGCTTATTAACGGTTCTTGCTCTGCTGATAATCAAAGGTTGTACGACTCCTTCGATGATTACCCTGTATATTCCAAAAATGATTTGTGGCCCGAGTTCGCTCAAAATAAAACCGTGTTAAGACTTTGGGCACCCCTGGCAGAAGAAGTACGCGTGAATATTTATGAACGCGGGCATGGTTCTAATCTTGTTGAGACTCATTCCATGAAACCGGATAAAAAGGGAAGCTGGAAAATTGTCCTAAAAGGCAATTACAGAGGAAAATATTATACCTTCCAGACTAAATACAATGGTGTATTTCAAGATGAAACACCTGGGATATACGCCATAGCAGCGGGTGTGAATGGTATGCGTGCCATGATACTTGATTTGGATGAAACAAATCCTGAAGGATGGAATAATGATTTAAGACCAAAAATAGACCGGCATAATGATATCATATTATACGAGTTGCATGTTCGTGACATTACCAGCCATCCGAACGCCGGGAGCAGCTATTCCGGGAAATATCTGGGCCTGGTTGAAGAAGGGACACGAAACACCGAAGGGCAATCAACAGGTATAGATCATATGAAAGAACTTGGTATCACACATGTTCATTTGTTACCTGTATTCGATTACAGAATGGTTGATGAAACACGATTGAATAAATCACAGTTTAATTGGGGATATGATCCCGAAAATTATAATATCCCTGAGGGCAGTTATTCGTCCAATCCTTATAATGCCGAAATACGAATAAAAGAGTTTAAGCAAATGATACAGGGGTTTCATAAAAATGGCATTCGTGTTATTATGGATGTTGTTTTTAATCATACCGCAAGAACAGAAAATTCCAATTTCAACCTGGAAGTGCCGGGTTACTATTACCGAACCACAGAGCAAGGCGAGTGGTCCGATGCTTCTGGCTGTGGTAACGAAACAGCTTCTGAGCGCGCCATGATGCGAAAATTTATTATTGAATCGTGCAAATTTTGGGTGAAGGAATACCATGTGGATGGATTCCGTTTCGATTTAATGGGCATACACGATATTGAAACGCTTAACCTTTTAAGTGCTGAGTTAAAAAAGATCGATCCCTCCATATTTGTATATGGCGAAGGATGGACAGCTTCTTCCAGTCCACTGCCTGATAGTCTGAGAGCACTCAAGGAAAACACGGTTAAATTAACCGATATTGCCGCCTTTAGCGATGATATAAGAGATGGAATAAAGGGGAATGTGTTTGACATTAAAAGTACCGGTTTTGTTAATGGAGCAGAAAACATGGAAGAATCTGTTAAGTTTGGGGTGGTAGCCTCAACGAATCACCCACAGATCGATTTTGAAAAGTCAAGCTCAAAATCTCCATGGGCCAACCAACCCGCTCAAACAATAGGGTATGTAAGTTGTCATGATAACAATACTTTATATGATAAGCTTTCGATGTCGCGGCCCGATTTACCAGCTTCCGACATCATAAAAATGCAAAAGTTGTCGAATGCTATTGTACTTACATCGCAGAGTATACCTTTTTTACATGCTGGGGCTGAGTTTCTGCGCACTAAAGGAGGGGAACATAATTCATTTAATAAACCAGACGAAATAAACCAAATTGACTGGAGTTGGAAAACTAAAAACTCTGATGTCTTTGAATATTACAAATCACTGATCTCCCTTCGGAAAGCCCATCCGGCATTTAGAATGTCAACAACAGATCAAATAGCTAACCATCTGAGGTTTTTCGACATCGATAGTTCTAATGTAGTTGCCTATCAGATAAATGATCATGCAAATGGCGATTCATGGAAATCAATTATTGTAGTTTACAATGCCCGGGCCCATGATTTTAACTTGAACCTGCCACCTGGCATATGGAGCATTGCGGCCAAAGGCCAATGGGTTCGATTAGAGGAAATTGAAACAGCCGAAGGGATGGTGCTGGTTCCTTCTTTATCTATGATGATTTTATTTCAAAACTAGAAATAAGAAAAGCCCCGGAATTCCGGGACTTTTCATGAAAACTGAAAGGGTTTCAGGCCCTTTTAAAAACCAAACCTCAAATAAGGTTGCTACTGCAAAACACTTGTTAACATCACATGCACAATAAGTTGGCAATGATGCATAGCAATAGTACAGCTATGAGTAGATAGTTTTTCATGTTTTCTGCGGGTTATTGTAAATAGACAGCGCAATAGTAATTAGGTTGCACCCATTGGTGTTTATTGTTTTATAAAATCATATTTTCTACTAAGTTTTCTTTAAGATTTGTTCTCTTTTTTATATCTTTTTGGGGTCATCAAATTTCTTCACCATGGCTGACGTCATATTACAAGAAATTCTTTCCTATGAATCGGTTAAGTTTATCGACAACGAACATGTTGCAGCATATTACTATGCCTCGAAAAACCTGATGCATATTATCTGGAAGCAACGAACTGTAGGAGAAGCTTACCGAAAAGTTTTTATTGATTGTATTGAATTTGCTCAGAATCATTTATCGACCAGCTTCTTGTCTGATATAAGAAATCAAGGTATTGTTGGTCCCGAAGACCGACACTGGTTTGAGTCGGTGGCCTTACCTGGAGCAATTGATTGTGGGCTGCAAAAATCAGCCGTAATATTCGATGGGAATGTATTTAAAATGTATTATATAAATATGATTTTACAGCACGGTGTAAGAAAAGGCATCCCCATGAAATTTTTTCGTGATCTTAATAGCGCTGAACAATGGCTTTTGGCTTTATAAGAAAATAAAGCCACCAACTTTTCAGCTGATGGCTCCCCTTTTGCCATGAAATCAAAACAATGAAAACTACAAGTTGCCTTTATTGATTACCAAACATACTTGTAAAATGATATAAGGTTTGGCAGTTTGTAACTGAATTTTTATGCAGCCACACTGCAAATATATAAAAAATTTCATTCCTGTTTCTTTTTACTCTAAAACTTTTTGTGGATAATGTTTCTATTTTATAACTTATTGTATGAATTGTGCATGATTGAACAGGGAAAAAAAATTGAGATTTTTCATCTTTTTTATATGAAAATTATGTTTTGCCAAGAAAAAAATGTTATACATTTATCGCAACCATAATCAATTAAAAAGGTGGTCAAATAATTCATTGGAAAATAGGATTTTGAAAGAAAACTTCAATTATTATTTGGGTCGTGGGAAAGAAAAGAATTATTAAAAAGTACGAGCAGTTGGCACAGGAAGTGCTTAATCTCATTCAAGAAAGATACCCGGATGGGTATGAAGATAAGTTAATATCTTTTCAATCGCCTAGTGGTGAACTAGAGCTTGCTCTTCCGCTGGAAACCGATGAGGTATCTTATCTGATTAAAATGCCGAAGAATAATTTACCTGCACAAGAAGAGGAGGATGATACAATTACCGGTGAAGATCTAGGCGGATTTGAAAGCCTCGAAGCGGCCGAAAATATTGCTGACGAGGACTGACTTTTTGTTATAATCATATTGCACACTATTGAATACTCTCGTAGATCTTACGCATATCATGGAGGACAAAATGCCTGTATTTCCAGGTACCCGGGCTCCTGAGTTCATTGATAATTGTACAATAGAAAAGAATGGCTTTAACGAAAAACTGTTATCGCTTCAATCGCATACCGGCACCCACATCGATGCTCCGTTTCATATCTTTTCTGATGGAAAGTCGCTCTCAGATTTTGCACTGAATGCATTCTGCGGTAAAGCCATTTGCCTGGAGCATACCATTGAAAATCCACTCACTACCCGACATGTTAATTCCATACATAACAGCTTGAAGAAGGTCGATTTTGTATTAATTTATACTGGATGGAGTCAATACTGGCGCACAATAAGATACTTCGATGCCTTTCCTGTACCAGATACCGAAGTGCTAAATATGTTAGTGTCATATCAACTTAAGGGACTTGGAATTGATACCATTTCCGTTGATCAGGTGAAGAGTGAAGATTTGTTAAATCACCGGTTGCTCCTGGGGAACGATCTGATAATTATTGAGAACCTTACTAATCTAAGACCACTTCTGAATGTTGTATTCGATTTCTTTTGTTTTCCTTTGCATATAAACAAGGGCGATGGCTCCCCGGTGCGAGCTGTCGCCAGAACCTGATATTCAGAAAATCAGATAGCGATGAATGATCCTTTTGGAGCTGCGGTAAAAGATTACCAGTATTCCTTTTTTAATTGGAAGAAGAAAATACGTGTGTATTCCAGCATATCCGGACGTGAGGCCATTCCATTAAAACATCTTTTCAGAAACTATCATCAAATGCCGGAAATTGAAAAAACAGCACTCAGTTCTTGCTCTGGTAAAATCTTAGATGTTGGAGCCTGTGCCGGAAGTCATGCATTGCACCTGCAATCAATCGGAGCAAATGTTACGGCACTTGAAATATCACCAGGGTGTTGTGAAGTGATGCATAAAAGAGGTGTCAGAAATGTTATCTGTGCAGATATTTATGATTATAGCGGAGAAAAGTTCGACAGTATTTTATTGCTGATGAATGGCATTGGAATTGCTGGAACTATTTCAGGATTAGAAAAGTTGTTGATGCATTTAAAGTCACTACTAAATCCTGGAGGAAAAATTATTTTCGATTCATCGGACATCGACTATGCCTTCTATGAAGCCGATGGCAGTAAGTGGGTTGATTTGAATAAATCATATTACGGCGAAGTTCAATACACATTAGCTTATAAAAATATAAGAGGAAAGCCTTTTAACTGGCTCTTTATCGACTCTAAAAAAATGGAGGAAATAGCTCACAAAAACCAATTTAGTTTTTCCATGCTTGCTGAAGGAAATCATTATGATTATCTTGGGTTGCTTAAACCCAAAAACTAGATTTATTTCATGAAAAAGGTCCTTATTGGTTTCACATTAATTCTTACTTTATTTGTTGCTGCTATTTTGTTATACCTGCGTTCGTCATCCGGATTTCGCTCCGTATACCTGGTACCTTCAAATGCTGTTTTATTGGTCGAGTCGCGAGATCCACTCATGGCATGGGATAATCTGGTTCATAGTGCTGCCTGGGAACATCTTAGCACCAATAATTTATTACAGGAAATTAACGAGGAAATTGTATCATTTGATTCACTGGTTAATTCCAGCAAATTCATTATGCGGCTGGTCGGACAAAAACCAGTGTTAATCTCTCAACATCCAATCAGCAATTCCAAATACGAGATGCTCTATGTGGTTGAAGTTGGCAAGCTTGCCAAATACAAGAAACCGGAAAAAATTCTTCGCTCGGTATTTGGCAAAAACTATGAGATTACTTCTCGCAATTACAAGCATATTAAAATTATTGAGATACTTGATCTTGATGAGGGGGTTTATTACTTCATGTCCTTGCTGCATGGGAAACTTATTTTTTCATTCGAGCCAAAATTGGTTGAAGCCTCTATAGATGCATCTGAAGAGATGATTGTAGGGCGGTCTAGAAAATTCCTCGATGTATACTCGAAAATGAGCAATACCGGTCTTATAAATATTTATATCAATCATCAAAACTTGGGGCCATACCTAAATTCCTTTTCCACTGAGGTGAAAAGAGATTTTACCCGAATGAAGCATTTTTATTTCTCCGGAATAGGCTTTAATATCGATGAGGAAGGATTAATTTCTGTTGAAGGTTACAGTAGTTTTTCCGATTCATCAGCAGCTATTTACCATGATTTATTGCGTGGGGGTAAACTTGAATTGGAGACGGCTGAAGTAATTCCGCAGCGCATAGCATCGTTGGCTAAAATTAATTTTAAAAATGCCAATACCTATTTTCATTCAAGTATGAAAGCAATAGGTGCAAGAGAATACAATGAATACCTTGAAAACCTTGCAAAAATTGAAAAGAAATTTAAAATAAATCTTGAAGAAAACTTTTTTTCCTGGATGGATAAGGAAATGGTGCTTGTACAAACACAACCCTCTAACCTGGGTCGAAATAATGAGTTTGCCGCTGTTCTGCATGCGAAAGATTCTTCCGATGCAGCCAGAAGTCTTCAATTTATGTGGCGTCAGATAAGGAAAAATTCGCCGGTGAAAATTAAAAGTGTCGATTACAGAGGTTACTCTATAGATTATGTTGCTTTTCCGGGTTTTCTTAAACTATTGTTTGGTAAGTTGTTGGATAAAATTGAAAAGCCCTACTTTACTCAAATTGGAATGAATGTTATTATAAGTAATCATCCACAAACTATAAAGAACCTGATAGACGATTATTTATCGGCCAACACCCTCAGTAATTCAATTGACTATTATAACTTCAATAAGCTATTTAGTAATAAAACATCAATGTTTACCTATTTCGAACCACCGGTTCTGTATCATAATATGAAGGCATTTTTAAGTCCGGAATCATGGTCTAATCTAAAAAAGAATAAAAAGTATTTTACCTGTTTTAACCAGGCGGGTATATCAGCAGACTTGTCAGGTGAATTGCTCCATTTTACACTTAAGGCAAAGTACCAGCCCGAGCTTGAGGAGTGGGGAAGGCAATATTTTAATTCCACTGAAATCTTTTCTTTATTTGCTAATCAGGAACCTGGCAGAACCATTCAGCAAGAAGTTGAGGAAGAGTCCAAGACTGATACAATACCTGTTATTATTATCCATGAACTGGATGCAAAAAAACAACAGACCTACCATGCCAATGGGCTTGTTAACCAGGTTGTGGAGCTAAAAAAAGGTCTCAAACATGGAACCTTCAAAGCATATCACCCCAATGGCCAGTTATATATTAAAGGAGATTTTTCTATGGACGAGCCAGTGGGTAAATGGAAATACTACAGCGAAGATGGAGAATTAATGAAGGTAGATAAATACTAATTCCTTAACGCCCATTTCAGCAACTCGGGCGAATGATTATCTTTGCCGCAAAATTTTATCGCAATTATGAATCACCGCGAAGTAATTCTGCTTAATATCTCCGGAGAAGATAAACCTGGAGTAACTTCTTCTCTTACTAAAATACTTTCGCAATACAATGTAAATATTCTGGATATAGGCCAGGCGGTTATCCATGACCACCTTTCACTGGGTATACTTTTTGAGTTGCCGCATGAATCAGAATCATCACCCGTTTTGAAGGATTTGCTTTTTAAAGCATACGAAATGGGAATCAATGTGAAGTTTACACCCATAACCGAAGAAAGATACAATGATTGGGTACATCAACAAGGGAAAAACAGGTATATTGTAACACTAATTACACGAAAAGCATCTTCGATGCAGCTGGCGAAAGTGACTGACATTGTTTACTCCCAGGGGTTAAACATTGATAGCATTACCCGGCTTACCGGACGTATTTCGTTAGGGGATAAAATAGAGCACTCAGGAACAAAAGCGAGTATTCAGTTTTCGGTTCGCGGTACTCCCCGGGAAGAAGCTCGCATGCGCAGCGATTTTCTTGATGTATCAAAGGAAATCGGAGCTGATATTGCCTTCCAGGCCGACAATATTTACCGTCGCAATCGACGTCTGGTTTGTTTTGATATGGATTCCACCCTTATTCAGACAGAAGTTATTGTTGAACTTGCCAGAAAAGCCGGGGTGGGAGAGGAAGTTGATAAAATCACTGAAGCTGCCATGAGAGGCGAAATTGATTTTAATGAAAGCTTTAAACAACGTGTGGCCCTTCTAAAAGGCCTCGATGTAGAAGTGATGCAGGAGATTGCTGAGAATCTTCCCATAACCGAAGGAGCAGAACGCTTATTTAAGACATTGAAAAAATACGGATTTCGCACCGCTATACTTTCCGGGGGGTTTACCTACTTTGGGAAGTATTTACAGCATAAATTCGACATTGATTATGTCTTTGCAAACGATCTCGAAATTGTCGACGGTAAACTCACTGGCCGCCATGAAGGAGATATTGTGAATGGTAATATGAAAGCTGAATTGTTAAAGAAAATTGCTTTTAAAGAAGACATTCATCTGGAGCAAGTAATTGCAATTGGTGATGGTGCAAACGATTTGCCTATGATTAACATCGCAGGTCTAGGTATTGCATTTCATGCAAAACCCACCGTAAAAGAAAATGCCAAACATGCCATATCCACAATAGGCTTGGATGCCATTCTTTATTTAATGGGTTTTCGCGACAGAGAAATTGGCTAGTTTTAAGGCACCATAAAAAAAAGCATGCTCCGAGAAACGTGCCTTCTTTGTTTATCTTTCCGAGTATTGGTTTTCGTAGTACTTTTCATAATCACCTGAAATAACATGATCCAACCATTCCTGGTTATCCAGGTACCAATCAACTGTTTTTGCAAGACCTTGCTCAAATGTTACCGAAGGTTCCCAGCCCAATTCTTTTTGTAATTTCGAAGCATCGATGGCATACCTTAAATCATGACCGGCACGGTCGGTTACAAAGGTTATAAGCTTTTCTGATTCGCCTGAAGCACGGCCCAGCTTTTCATCCATAACTTTACAGAACAAACGAACCAACTCGATATTTTGCCACTCATTGTTACCACCTATATTATAC
>DNTK01000293.1 GCA_003508755.1 Bacteroidales bacterium
AAATATTCCTCAGGGGATAAAACGATGTCTAAGGTATCTCGTATCTCAATGTATTCATATTTAATTTCGTTTATCACTGTATCATTTCTGTAATGTTGCAATTGAATAGTATATCTTCCCTGATTATTGTAACTAATAACGAGGGTATCATTATTACTGCTTTTGCTTAGGACAATAGCTGATGGTGTCGACCATAACAAACTATCGAATGCCAGTGTGTTGGTGTAATATAGCTCTATTGGAGCATTGAAACAGCCGGTTGTAATGTTGGCGAAGAAGTCAGCTTTTGATGGAATAGGCTGGGGTAATGTTGCTTCCCATATACCTCTGCCATAGGTTGCAATCCTAATTTTGTCGAGCGATTCAATGATTTCGATATCGGATACAATGGCATTTGGAAGCGTCTGGCTACAATTTATCCAAGCAGAAGTATCGGCATGACGATAATAGACACCAATGTCAGTTGCAGCATATAACTCATTATTACTATTATACCGCATAACAATATCATTGATGGGCGTGTTTGGTAAGCCGTTGGAATAATTTATCCAGGATTCTCCACCGTTTGCTGAAAAGAAAACCTTATCCGTTTCGTTGTAACCTGAGAGGGAAATCCAAACTTTATTTGGGTCATTTGGTGAAATACAGATTGAAGTTATTGCAAGGTCAGTAAATGCAGTATTTATTTCGTTCCATGATATACCTCCATCTGTTGTTTTATAAAGCTGGTCATAAGTAGCGGTGTACAGGTAATTATCGTTTGATGGGGCAATTGCCAGCGAACGGAGGTTTTCGGCACTGAGGTTTTCTGAGATTTTCTCCCAGCTATTGCCGCCATCGTTCGATTGGTAAATATCTTGATAAGCTGAATAGATAGTATTTGATTTTTGAGGGTGCATAATAAATGGTGTTATCCAGGCACCGTAAATATCAAAATCGGGTTTTATGCTTTGAAATTCTTGTCCCTTGTTTAGGGATTTATAGAGCGACCCTTCAAAAGCAGAAGTGTATATAATATTTTCATCTTCACTATCGATATAGCAATGCATGCCATCACCATATTGAATCATTTGCCACGAAGAGCCATCAAAAAGAAAAGTGCCATTATCCTGGTTGCCGCAGACAAAGCTGTTGGATACTGATGCTGCAGAGCCTAGCCTGTATGTCTGAAGTATTTGAAGATTATTGCTTATATCCTCCCAGGTGGCTCCATCATTATCAGAACGGTAAATACCTCCGTCGTTTGCCGCATACAGGGCGTTATCGTGTGGCGAATATACAAGATGGTGTTGATCGGCATGCACATACTCATAATCGGGCGAATGATAAAAAAAGGAGGTCAGATTCCACTTTGTGCCGCCGTTGGTCGTCAGCCATAAGTTTATTCCCCCAACTACAAGATGGTTGTGATCAATCGGAGATATGGTCATTGCTATCGCATAATGGCCTAATCCGCCAATATCATTGCCGGATGGGGAGTGTCCTAAAAGATTTTCCCGCGAATCGTCATACATCAGGCTCCAGCTAACACCACTGTTTGTTGATCGGTACAGTGCATAGAAACCTGAGGTTTGAGCAGAACTGCACAAGGCATATATGTAATCATTATTAGCAGGTGTAACGGCTATTTCAATTCTGTTCACCTTACCGCTGATGTTTAAGCCTGAGGTAGTTGCGGTAAATGAGTTCCCATAGTCGGTGGATCGGAAAATTTGGGCATTTCCTGCATAATCAAAGCTGGTGGCATAAATTGTTTCGGGCGATCCAGGTTTCATCTCAAGGTCCCTGAAATTGCCTGTTTCTACCAGTGTGAAAGTCTCCCATGCATCGGTTGTTTTATAAATCCCTTTTGACGAGGTGGCCAGCATAATATTTGTATTGTCAGGATTCATGATTATACGCCTGAAAAAGGATTCATTGGAAGCGCTAAGGCTTAAAGCAGTGGGTATCCATGTAAGACCGCCATCAATAGATTTAATAATGCCAATAGCATAGGCGTCTCCGCCATCACCATCGCCTGTGGCAGCAAAAATCTCTGTTTCTCCGTCTTTTTCCCGAACCACTATATCACTTATTCCAATAGCATTTAGTTTATCCGTTGTAGTCAGCCAACTACTGCCATAATCGTAGCTTATCCACAATCCTCCCGATGGAGCCCCCACATAGATGATGTTTGGATTGGTGGGATGGAAAGCAACGCAATTTAGCCGGCCATTTCCAGATTTGTCATCCGAGGATTTTACGGGGGGAGTATCGGGTGGGCCAACATATATCCACTGAAGGGTATCGAGACTTTCACTATCCTCGTGGTTTTGCAATGCCTGCCAATAAGCCTTGCTATCAAGTAATTGGTTATCTCCCAGCCGGGGCTCCATAAAGTTTTCCCAGCGGCGAAACTGTTTGTACCCCTTTTTAGAGGATTCTTCCTTGAAATAATTATTAAATGCTTGTTGCTGTTCATTAAAGGATAAGGTGGTACCGGCAGATTTAAGGTTGTAATAATCATACAACCAGGGCTGGCAACTGGTGTTTTGATTGAAAATAAAAACCAGTGCAATGAACCAAACAACGGAGCGGAAATAACACATTAAGCATAAAGTTTTACTTCGCCAGTGCGAATTAATAAAGGTATAAAATTGTTTGTAAATCATTAGCTTTGCAGAAGCAATTATTCTTTCCGGATAAAATTCTAAAAACCCTTAGAATTCTTGATAAATCAATTAAATTTGTTGCCTTCAAAAAGAAATAACATTAAATAATGAGTATAGTAAATTCAATACTTGGGAAGCTGTTTGGAAGCAAGTCTGAACGCGATATAAAAGAGATTTCGCCTATCGTTGAATCAATAAAAGAAGTCTACAGTACCTTACAAAATATTTCCAACGATGAGCTAAGGTCCAAAACTGCTCAAATAAAATCCACTATTCACAATTCTATTCAACCCGAAGTTGATAAAGTAAAAGAGCTCAAGAGCAAGGTTGATGAAGAAAGCGATATCATAAAGAAACAGGATATCTATGACGAAGTAGATAAGATTGAAAAAGTAACTGACGAGAAACTTGAAGAGGTTTTAATGGAAGTCTTACCAGAGGCTTTTGCCATTGTAAAAGAAACGGCGCGTAGGTTTACCGAAAATGAGATGATTGAGGTAACGGCAAATGAAAATGACCGTAATCTTGCAGCCCGTCACTCACATATTGAAATAAAAAAGGACAAGGCTATTTATAAAAACAAATGGATAGCCGGAGGGAATGAGATTACCTGGGAGATGATTCACTACGACGTTCAGCTCATAGGTGGTGTTGTGCTGCATCAGGGTAAAATTGCTGAAATGGCAACCGGTGAGGGTAAAACACTTGTAGCCACTTTGCCAGTATTCTTAAATGCATTAACCGGCCGAGGTGTACATGTGGTAACCGTAAACGATTACCTGGCTAAACGTGACTCGGAATGGATGGGGCCAATCTATGAGTTTCATGGTTTGTCGGTTGATTGCATTGACAAGCATGAACCCAACTCAGCTAGCCGCCGCGAAGCCTACAAGGCTGATATTACCTTTGGTACCAACAACGAATTTGGTTTTGATTACCTGCGCGATAATATGGCCATTGGTGTTGCCGATTTGGTGCAACGCAAGCATAATTACACCATTGTCGATGAGGTCGATTCGGTATTGATTGATGATGCCCGAACACCATTGATTATTTCGGGTCCTGTCCCACGGGGCGATAATCAGGAGTTTGAGGAGTTCAAGCCCCGGATCGAAAAGCTTGTAAATGCTCAACGTAAGTTAGCGTCCGAAATGCTTTCCGAGGCAAAAACACTTATTAAAGCAGGCGATAAAGAAAAAGGCGGATTTAAGTTGTTACAGGCCTTCAAAGGGCTACCGAAAAACAAAGCATTGATTAAGTTTTTGAGTGAAGAAGGGAACAAGGCCCTGTTGCTTAAAACCGAAAACTTTTACATGCAGGATTCTAATAAGAACATGCATAAAGTAACAGATGAGCTCTTCTTTGTTATTGATGAGAAATTAAATTCTGTAGACCTTACTGATAAAGGTGTTGATACCATTACTGGCACAACAGAAGATCCTGACTTTTTTGTATTGCCCGATATTGGAAGTGAAATTGCCGAACTGGAAAAGTCTGGTATCTCCGAATCAGAAAAGGTAGCGAAGAAAGACAAATTATCGCAGGATTATGCCATTAAATCTGAGAGAATACACACCGTTAATCAACTGCTAAAGGCTTATGCCATGTTCGAGAAGGATGTGGAATATGTTGTGATCGATAATAAGGTTAAGAT